>JBMSAP010000019.1:0-11290 GCA_049414445.1 Candidatus Caldipriscus sp.
TCCTCTCGCTCGGGTTTTCCGCGAGCCTTTGGTTTATAAAGGCGGACGCATCCGAAATCTCGTTCAAGCTTGATACAACCTCCCTTGTCCTATTTTCCATCAGGGAATTGTAAAGTTCCTCCGCGATTTTTGACGCATCCGAAAGCCTCAATGATGTCTTACCCTGATCCTTCCCAAAATTCCCCCCTTTCCTCATCTTATCAAGGGCCGAATTTGAGCTTTGTAAAGCGAAGATAAGTTTCTCTTTTAACTCATCAAGTTTCTTTTCGTCTATCCCCTCAAATTCCCTATACCTTTCCAACTCCTTCGCAATACTATCAATTTGTGAGGAAATCTCCCTTTGAGAGATGCTATCGGGTTTCCCCGTTATCTCCCTTTGGAAGTTTGAAAGCCCCATAAGTTTTTGGGAAAGTTCCCTAAGTTCCCTCTCTTGCCTGTACCTCTCAAGTAGTCTTGAGAACCTTTTCAACTCCTCTTTAAGATCCTTTTGGGACAACCTCAGCTCCCTAAGCGCCTTCGCGACCCTCTCCGGATCCGCCCTCTCCAAAGCCCTATTCAGCTCCTCAAGCTTCCTTCTAAGATCTTCATCCATAATCTCCCTCAAGTTTTTCCTGATCTCGTTTATTAAACTGGAGATCTCCGGGTCGTTAAATTCTTTTGCGAACCTCTCAAGTGCTTCTTGTATCTCCCTATAAGTCTCCCTCGTTGATGTTATTGCGGATTTTATCTCCTGAAGGGTACCGCCGGAGAGTTTGTTATCCGCCTTTATCCTCTCCTCAATTTCCCTCAGCCTCCTCTCTAAATCTCCCAACCTATCCGCCGAAAGGAGCTTTTCCTTTAGTTCCTCCAATGGATCCTTGGGGATGAGAATAAGGGTATCCGAGAAAGATATCTTTCCCCCCACATCCTTCGCGTACGCAACCATCTTTAAAGTATCACCAACGGAAAACTCCAAGCTGAAGAAGGCGTTCGGCACCCTTCCCTTTATGTTAAAGCTTTCCCTTTTGCGGTTTATGTATATTCCCACATCCGAAAGTCCTATATCGTCGTAAGCGGAAACGGATACGGGAACTTTCTCACCTTCCGCCCTGTAAATTCCCGAAGGGTTTATGGAAATTTTCGGTGGTAGATCCTTAATAACTTTAACGGAAAAAGCCTTAAATGTGAAATCCTTACCCTTCTTGAAAACCCTCACATAAACCGTCGTATCTTCCAGTATTAATTTAGGAAGGTTCGTAAATTTTGCGCTATCCCCGTTGTGCAAGATCTCAAGATCCTTAAACCTTGAACCCTCGTATGCGAAATTATCCTTACCCAATTCCCTTTCCGGAAGCCCCGTATATTTCGGAGGAACAATAAATCCCTTAACACCGTAAAGGACGGGCTTCGAGATCACCCTAAACCTTTCCTCCCCCCTATACCCCTCCGCGGTGATCCTATAACTCCCCTCTCCTAAACCGTAAATCAAAAACTCTCCATCCCCCTCAAAAACGAGATTCCCAACCCTTATTTTCCCCACCTTCGGCTCCGTTTTGACCCTTAAGGTTTCCCCCTCAAAAACCTCCCGCCTATCTAAAGAGAAATTTATTCTTGGCTTCTCTTTGGAAAACTTTGAAAGTGCAAGGAACGGAAAAACAGAAAACGGCAGGAGAATTAGATAAATATTAAACGTCGGCCTGAACCTTATTTTTTCCCTTTCGACTTCCCATTTCAGCCTCCTAACGGAAGGGTGGTTCAAATCCCCGAGCTCCAAAAGGGATACTAACCTCTCCTTAAGGTTAGGGTTCAACCTCTCAAGGTGCCAGGCGAAACGTTTTTTATTTATGGGCAAGGAAAGTAAGAGAAGGATTAGGGCGAAGGTGGTAAAAATCATCGGAAGATAGTATTTCCCCCAAAGGAGGAACATCCCGAGGGAGTAAAAGGTCAAAAACCAAGCTAAGACAAAAAGAACATTCAAAAAGTACAACCTTTCAAACCTCTTCATATCCCAACATCATCAAAAGGGAGGACTTTAAACCCTCCTTTATGTAATCAGCTTCCTTAAAACCCAAATAAGCCGCCTTTATACCGGAAAATAGGGAACCCACCATGAATGTGGCTAAGATCTCGGGGTCATAGGGGTTCTTGAAAAATCCCCTCTCCTGCCCCTCCCTTATTATTTTCCCCACAAGGGATATATATTTCCTGTGGATCTCCAAAATTTCCTCCCTCCTCTCCCTCGAGAACTTCGCTAGGTACTTTGAGAACATAGCCTGATACATAAAATCCACCTCAACCCTCCTCTCCCTTATCCTATCAAGGTTCCAATCTATCCAAGCTTTTAATTTTTCCGCAGGGTTTAAATCTAGGGATATAACCCTTTCCAGATGGGATATTGCACCGTCCATGATATACTTTTGAATGCTGAAGATCAGGTCTTCCTTTGATGAGAAGTGAAAGTAAAAATAGCTTTTCGTTGTCCCGAGATGCTGGGCGAGGTCGGATATGCTCGTTCTATCTATGCCGTTTTTCGCAAAAACTTCCATCGCCTTTAATATTATCTCCTCCCTTTTGTCGGATTTTACCATTTTTGTATTATAAGGTTGAGCCTATTACAAAGGCGAAAACCTCACCCTCAACCCCGAACGCAACGAGCAGGCCGTACCCACCCACCTCCCTTAAACCGTGTATTAGCCTCACCAGACCCATCATAGGGCTTGCGGAAAGGGTATAACCGTAAGCCAAAAGTCCCCCGTATATATTCACCTTATCTTTACCGAATTTCCTTTCCGCCCAGAGCCCTATTGCGGATGAATGATCCTCAACCTCCACCAAACTTATATTCGGATTTCCCGCTTTCTTTAAGGCATCATCGACGACCCTATCCGCGATCTCAAAAACATCTTCTGACCTTCCCGCGGAAAAGGAGTAAGATAGGATCTCCGCAATGCCACCATCCGTTGAAAGGACAAAAGCCGCGGCTCCGTCCGCCTTTTGGGCAAGGGTGAATTTTGTGAGCTTTCCATCGGGGAAAATTGTTTCCGCCTTTTGGGCTCTACTTGGCGATAGGGCTGGATCTATTGTCCTATCTTCGCTCACAACCTCCTCGGTTTCCCCCCCGGGTATCTTCTTTTTAAACCTTATTATCACCGTCTGTTCCTTAAGCTTCCCCTGCCTTTGGGCGGTAAATGCCTTCCTGTTAGACCTCACCGCGTAATCGTCAAGCTCTTCCCTACTAAAGTCCCTTGCCAAATATTCGTTCCACTCCGCATAGTTTGCCAAAAACTCCTCAACCGGATCGTGGGAAACCGTATGCCCACCCCTCACCCCGAACCTTACGGTTTTCAAGAGATATGGGGACGTTGATGGAACATCCACCGCACCCACAAGAACCGGTTTGCCTTCAAACTTAACCTTCCTTATACCATCCAAAAGGGCCCAGATTCCCCCCTCGTTTTTCCCCTGAAAGGTCATGGCGGGAACCTCTATGGGGAAACCCGCCAAGAGCCAAGAAACCCTAGCTATGTTTGGAGCTTCGGATGTTTGTATTCCCCAACCCGCCAAAGTCTCAAAGAAATTTGATGGATCTATCCCACCTTTTTCAACCGTAGTTTTATATACCTCCGCCAGTAAATGGGCGGGTGGTACATCCCTAAAAGGTCCCCCATATGTCCCAGATGGACTTCTCAATGCAGAAAGGATCTTCACCATATAGGAAATTCTAAATCCGAACTAGATGTTCCAAACCACCTTAAAAAGCCTCTCAAACCTTACCCTTTTTTTCTTCCAATCAAAGGAGAAGTATATTATCAGGGGTTTCCCCCTTAAGTACTTGTAAGGGAGAGGTCCCCAGAACCTGGAATCCCAAGATTCATCCCTGTTGTCCCCCATAACGAAAGCGGTTCCTTTAGGAACCACAACGGGTCCGAAATTATCCCTAACCCTTATATCACTCGCAAGAAAACCCTTTTCCCAATATTCCTGAAATTCCTCCCTTGAATAGCCCGACAATCCATCGTACGTTTTAGGGTCCGAGAATACTACGTAATCCTCCTTTAAGGGTTTCCCGTTCAAGTAAACCGTTTTATTCCTTATTTCAACCGTATCTCCTTCAAGGGCTATAACCCTCTTTACGTAATCCTTGTTTTCGTTAAAAAACTTGAAAACCACCACCTCGCCCCTTTTGGGCTTTACGTTCTCCGGGATCTTTACGTCCGTAAAGGGAATTACGAACCCGAATGAAGGTTTGAAAACAAAGAGAAAGTCGCCAACAAGGAGGGTGTTTTCCATGGACGGTGTCGGTATAACGTAAGCTTGAAGGAGGGTAGCCCTAACAATAAGGACGAGGAGGATTATTACAACCCACTCCTTAACCTGATCGTAGAGGCTTTTCTTACGAGATGCCAAATTGCCTAAGTTTGTTTGCCAAACTTTCCGCCGAGATCTTATCGTTTGTCTTGTATTCCAAGGTTATCGCCTTTAAAACCTTCCTCTTTTCCCCCGCCTTCATGTTGGTTATCGTGGGTCCTACAACCTCCCTCCAGGCTTTAACGAGATCAATTAGCCTCCAGGATTTTACGTGGGTGGGATACTTTAAGAGGTACTTTTTCGCTATCTCTTCTGCTTCATACATCTTCGCGTTCATCAAGAGATCCGCTATTTTCCCAAAAGCCTTGTCAAGCTTGGCGTTTATCTTTGTCCTCTGCTGTTTTTTAATCTGGTATTGCTTCCACCTGCTCATATCTCACCACCTGAAATGGGCGAAAACCCTGTTTGCCTCGGCCATCTTATGGACGTTTTCCTTTGTCTTAACCGCGTTCCCCGTTCCCTTGTACGCGTCTATTATTTCCGCCGCAAGCTTCTCGTACATCCTCCTTCCCGGCCTCTTCCTCGCCGCGTCGATGATCCACTTTATGGCCAGTGATATCTGCCTCTTGGGCCTCACCTCAACGGGAACCTGATAGTTCGCTCCCCCTATCCTCCTTGACCTAACCTCCATACTCGGCTTTACGTTCTCTATAGCCTTTTGGAAGACGTGTAGGGGGTTTTCGTTGGTCCTCTCCCCCACGATCTCCATGGCCCTATAAAAGATCTTCTGGGCTAGGGATTTTTTCCCATCCCACATTAGATTGTTTATAAACTTTGCGACGAGCTCGCTGTTATATACGGGATCGGGTTGAACCTTCCTCTCGGGCGCCCTTCTCCTCCTCATTTCTTGCCTCCCTCCTTGGGCCTCTTCGCCCCGTACTTTGACCTTGAGTTCCTCCTGTTCGCCACCCCCGCCGCGTCATAAACACCCCTAACTATGTGATACTTAACACCTGGAAGATCCTTCACCCTTCCTCCCCTCACCAAAACCACGGAGTGCTCCTGAAGGTTGTGCCCTATTCCGGGTATGTAAGCTATTACCTCTTTGCCGTTCGAAAGCCTCACCTTTGCCACCTTCCTAAGCGCGGAGTTGGGCTTTTTCGGGGTTGTCGTATAAACCCTTATACAAGTTCCCCTCTTTTGGGGACATCCATCCAAAGCTGGGGACTTTGACTTACGTTTCTTCGGCTTCCTTCCGTACCTTACAAGTTGGTTTATCGTCGGCATAAGCGGGTATTATAAGGTTGATAACCTTCCCAATAGAACTTTCCCTATACTTGAATTTATGGGCAACCCCACCTTTACAACAGCTTCCACCACCTTAACCTCATCCACCTTAATCTCCGCTCCCATCTCCCTCAGCGCAAAAACCACATCCTCCGTTGCTATGTTTCCGCTTGCACCTGGGGCATAAGGACATCCCCCCAAACCACCCGCGGAGGAATCAAACCTATAAACCCCAAAATCCTTATATGCGGTTATTACGTTTGCTATCCCCATCCCGTAAGTGGCATGGAAGTGCAAAACCACCTTATCCAAAGGTACTTCCCTTAAGATCAACTCAAGAAGTTCCGCCACATCCTTTGGGGATGCCCTCCCTATGGTGTCACCAAAGGAAATTTCATCCACCCCCAACTCCAAGAGCCTTAAAGCCAAGCTTAAAACCCTCTCCCTCGGGATTTTTCCCTCGTATGGGCACCAAAAGGAGGTTGAGATGTACCCCCTGACCAAAAGTCCCATCTCTTTAGCGTTTCTTACGACGGGTTTTAATATCTCAAACGACCCCTCTATGTCCGTGTTTATGTTTTTCCTGTTGAACGTATCGGAAGCCGCGGTTAGGACGGATATCTTATCGATCTTAACCTTAATTGCCCTCTCAAATCCCCTCTCGTTCGGCACTATGGCGAAGTATATTACCCCCTCCTTCCTCTTTATCTTTTGGAAAACCTCTTCCGCATCCGCAAGCTGTGGGACCCATTTGGGATGTACGAAGGAGGTAACCTCTATCTCATCCACACCGGTTTCCGAAAGTAAATCCACGAATTCCACCTTCTTATCCGTTTCTATGATTTCCCTTATGTTTTGAAGTCCATCCCTCGGCGCAACCTCCGTAATGTAAATTTTCATAATAAAATTCTAAAGTCTGCAAATAAAAAAGGGGGGTGGAGAATTCCCCACCCCCCCAGAAACTCCCGCGCGTTACTTTATGGGTATGGGGCTTTGGGGTGAATAACCACCCTCTACAACGTACGTGGATCTGAAGACGTCAAAGAAGACGGGCGAATAGTTTATGATTATCAAAAGGACTGCTATCCCTATCCAAACCCTCCAGTTGTCCCAAACGGGCGAGAGGTTATGCTCCTCGTGGTATGCTTCCGCGTAATCAAGCTCAACCACCTCCGCATTTTCTTCTTTCTTTCCGAACAGGGTTCCAAGGAAGTTTATCAGGAAAATAACGAAGGAGATGAACATAATGATTCCGCCCACCGCCGCTATAACCATAAAGATCCTCTCCTCTTCGGTTATGTAAGGCGCAAAGCCGAGGTTGCTCCTCCTCGGGATCCCGACCCTACCTATTTGCATCATACCCCAGGAGAAGATGAGAACGCCTATTAGCCACATGTACGCGCTTAGGACACCCAAGGTATTGCTAAAAACCTTCTTACCAAAGAGCTTATTTAGGAGATATAGTGATAGACCCAGGAAGGTAAGGAAGACCGCGGAACCCACGGTGAGGTGAAAGTGCGCAGGTATCCAAGATGTGTTACGGACAACCTGGTTCATATTGTATGAGGCGTTTACTATACCACTTATTCCACCGAAGATAAAGGCGATCATACCCGCTATGGCGTAAGCGAAGAGGTAGTTCCCCCAAGGGAGCTTGAGCCACCAACCGAAGAGCCCGTTTCCACCCCTCTGCCTACCCGCGTACTCGAGGGACGCGGCAACGGTAAAGGCGGTGATCAGGGAAGGTACGGCGACCATAAAGGTGAAGAATGCATGAACCGCCTTGTATATGTTGGTTATTCCGGGATCCGCGTATTGGTGGTGAAGACCTATGGGAACGGAGAAGACTATAAACATGATGAAGGCTAACCTTGCGGCCAAAGAAGAGTATAGCTTACCACCCGCAACCTTGGGGATAATGTAGTACCAAGTTAGATATGCGGGGAGGAGCCAGAAATAAACCAAGGGGTGCCCGAACCACCAGAACAAGGTCCTCGCCAAGGTGGGGTTTATTCCCTTAAGAAAGCCCAAAGACCAGGGTATTAGGAAGAACAGGACAAGTATCGCTAAACCTATCGTGGCAAGGAACCATACCACATACGTGGCAATCACGCCTACCATGGGTCCTGGGGTCTTTACGCCCGGGTTCTTCTTCCTCCACCTCAGAAATGTCAGAATGGTATTTAAAATCGCTATCCAGGAGCCAACCACGAGCAAGGTAGCGCCTATGTAAAATGTGGGATGAGCCTTCAAGGGTGGATAGAAGGTATAAAGGACGCTCGCCTGATTTGTTAGAAGAGCATAAGCCGCAAGGAGGGTACCTATGAGCATAACCGCAAAGGATAGATAAACGAGGTTTTTGTTAAGTTTCTCCTTAAGGGAGGTTTCGGTTATTATATACAGGAATCCGACGATGAAGAAGGTGGTGAAGACCACCGCGTTCAAAACCCCGTGCAAAGTTAAACCCTGATAGTAAAGATCGTTAGAAATGACGAATATTTTCGCCCTCGAGAGGACCTGAAGGAGCCCGAAGATCATACCTACGGAGATGGAAGCGATCGCCACCACTATATGCGCCAAGACTATATTGCGCAAATATCCCTCAATTTTCATATCTCACCCCCTATTTTACTATTATCTCCCCGTACATGGCGGAGTGTCCTACACCGCAGTACTCGTGGCAAACGATCCTGTAAGTTCCGGGTTTGTCAAAAACTACCTCCGCCTTGTTGACCGCGCCGGGTATGTTCATCAGATTCACCGCCTTCCCCTCTATAATAAATCCGTGTTGAACGTCAATGGATGTCGTGTATATCGTGACCTTTGAACCTGCGGGGATCTCTATCCTGTTAGGTTCGAACGCCCACATCCTCGCAAGGAGATGGACCTCGTACTCCTTTTCTCCCTTCTGGATCACCTTACCCTCCTTGAAGGGCGGGAAGTCGGTGAAGCATGTGGGCACATCTATACCCCTTAAGACAGCAAGCCCAACCAACGCCACGAAGAACACCACCATCAAGCCGAAAGACATCTTTAAAGCTAAGGACTCAAACCTATCCATAATCAACCTCCCCTATAAATTATTAGTAGCGCGTATATGGAAAGCCACATTACCGCGTAGAGCACCAGCATCCCGATAAAGAAAGCCAGCGCTCCTCTCGGAACGAACTTTTCATTTTGCCCTCTCATAGCACCGGATATTATAAGGTTGTAAGATTATCAGAAAAGGTTTTCTTAATCCGCCTTAAAATATAGGGGTGTATAAAGTTCGAATTCCGCAAGAACTTTATGGGGTTATAGTTGAGGCCCTTAAAAAGGAAAACCTATATTCAGGGCTCTTAAAGGAGGAGACGGGGAAAGTAAGGAAGAACATATTTGAGGAGGCGTATAAGCATTATGTGGGTAAGGATGACCTTCATGCTCTAAGGCTCTTCAGGAGGGCGGTAAAGGAGATCGTCAGGGGGGAAAGGGATATAATAAACGAGATAGCTAGGAATTTAAAGAGTGTCGCAAAAGTTGGGGATGAATATTTGGGGCTGTTTTTGGAGGATGTTGGGATAAAGAACTTGGATGATTTGGACGAGATTTTGGATATCAGGAAAATTGATTACAAGGATTTTGATGTCCTTTTTATGGCTGCCGGGCACTTTTTGGAGGCGGCGAGGACATCCCTACTTTTGAGAATGCACACCCAATTCCACCTTTACTATTACAAGTTCCTCCTATGCTTCAACCTTCTAAAGGGGATAAGCGCACTTAAGCGGATAAGCGGATCCGATGAGCTGATTAAATTGCACGCGGAGGGTATGGAGCTCATAGAAAATCTTCTAAGGGAACATTATAGGCTTATGGACTTAGAGGAAATTAGGCTTTCTTCCAAGGAGATGTTTTACGTTCTTGAAAATCTAAAGGAAGTTTTGCTTTCAAAGTATGAGGATGGGGATTTTGTGGGTGTTGTAAAAGATTACTATAAGTTGATGGATGTCTTGGACGCCTTTGAAAGGAGCCTTTTAAACCGCAAAGTCCAACCTTAAAATATCCGAAAAGGAGGTAGAATATGAGTAGAGAAGAGATACTTGCGAAGATACGCGATATAGTTGTGGAAGAGCTCGGAGTAAGTGCGGAGAAGGTCACGGAAGAGGCGAGGTTCATAGAGGACCTTGGGGCGGATTCCATAGGGGTTATGGAGCTCGTAATGAAGATGGAGGAAGCCTTTGACATTCAGATCCCGGATCAGGATATTGAGAAGATAAGGACGGTGAAGGACGCGATAGATTACATACTTTCAAAGAAAGGGCAGTGAGAAGGGTGGTGATAACGGGCCTGGGGGCGATAACCCCCCTGGGCCAGACCGTTAAGGAAACTTGGGAGAATTTGGTAAGGGGTAAGAGTGGGGTGGGGTATATTGACAGGTTTGACACCTCCAACCTTCCCGTCAAGATCGCCGCCCAAATTAGGAATTTTGATCCTCTAAAGAGGCTTTCACAAAAGGAAGCGGGGGTTCCAATAAAGAAGCTTGACCTATTCAGTATATACGCCCTTTGGGCGGCAGAGGAAGCAATAGAGGATAGCGCACTTTTAAAGGGACCCTTTGATCCGGATAGGGTTGGGGTAATAATAGCATCCGGAATAGGGGGGGTTGAAACCCTTGAAAGGGAGATAATAGTGGGATACACAAAGGGGTACGACAGGATCTCCCCTTACCTCATTCCCATGATGATCCCGGATATGGCATCTGGACTTATAGCGATAAAGTATAGGTTCAAGGGTCCGAACTATTGCACGATCTCCGCCTGCGCATCTTCAGCCCATGCCATAGGGGACGCCTTCAGGTTGATAAGGTACGGTGATGCGGATGTTATGATAGTTGGAGGCTCCGAAGCTCCGATAATTCCCACCGCGGTTGCGGGTTTCTCCTCTATGAAGGCTCTCTCAACGAGAAACGATGAACCCGAGAAAGCATCAAGGCCCTTTGATAGGGACAGGGATGGGTTCGTGATGGGTGAAGGGGCGGCGGTTCTGGTCCTTGAAGAGTACGAACACGCCATGAGGAGGGGGGCAAAGATGTACGCGGAGCTTGTGGGTTATGGAGCTACCGCGGATGCATACCACATAACCGCCCCTTGCGTTGACGGTGAAGGGGCTATAAAGTGTATGTTGAGGGCCCTTGAAGATGCCAAGCTTTCCCCCGACGAGGTGGATTACATAAACGCCCACGGTACATCAACCAAGTTGAACGATGCGGTGGAAACGTTGGCAATAAAGAAGGTATTCGGTGAAAGGGCTTATAAGATCCCCGTAAGCTCAACCAAGTCTATGATAGGGCATCTTCTTGGCGCAGCAGGTGCAATAGAGGCCCTAGCCACGATAATGACCATACATACCGGTATCATCCACCCCACCATAAACTACGAAAACCCCGATCCCGAATGCGATCTTGACTATGTCCCAAACGAGGCGAGGAAAAAGGAAGTTAATGTTGCCATAAGCAACTCTTTTGGTTTTGGGGGACATAACGTATGCTTGGCATTTAAGAAGTTTTAGGAATGAAGGTACCCATTTCCCCCCGGCGCGCACATTTCACCCATATAATACTCACCTCTATGAAAAGGTACCTTTTACCGATAAGCGCAGTGCTTATGGGCGTAATGCTGATGGGTGCAGGTGGGTGTGCGGATGAGGAGGCTCGGAAGAAGATCTCGGAGCTGGAGTCCAA
>JBMSAP010000020.1:0-16052 GCA_049414445.1 Candidatus Caldipriscus sp.
AACCGTGGGTATATTTACAAAAAACGACGAAAACTGGCCCTTCGTTTACGTCGTTGATGAGGCTTACCCGGTGAGTGGGTACCTGAACATTGAGGAGATCGTGGAAGTTGCCCTTAGGACAGGTTGTGATGCGGTTCATCCTGGGTATGGGTTTTTGTCCGAGAATCCGAGATTTGCGGAGGCGGTAATATCCGCGGGACTTATCTTCATAGGTCCATCGCCCTTATCTATGGAGCTTGTTGGGGATAAAGCCAAGGCAAAAGAGATAGCGAAGAGGGTTGGGGTTCCCGTTGTTCCCGGACTTTCCCCCTCCGAGGACCCAAAGGAAATATACGAGGGGATCTTGAAGATAGGTTTTCCGATGTTGCTTAAGGCGGTGGGGGGAGGGGGAGGAAAGGGGATGAAGCTCGTGCGAAATGGGGAAAACCTGATGGAGGTTATTCTCTCCGCCCAGAGGGAGGCGTTTGAGGCATTCGGCGATGGAAGGCTAATAGCGGAAAAATTCGTTTTCCCGGCAAGGCACGTTGAGGTTCAGATAATGGGGGACAAGTTCGGGAACATTTATGCCCTGGGTGAAAGGGAATGTTCCTTACAGAGGAGGCATCAGAAGATAGTTGAGGAGAGCCCATCCGTTGGGATAACGGAGGAGATTAGGGAAAAGTTGTTTGATTATGCGGTGAGGATAGGGAAGGAGGTAAATTACGAGAATGCTGGGACATGCGAGTTTTTGGTTTCCGAAAGCGGGGAAGTATATTTCCTTGAGGTGAACGCTAGGCTTCAGGTGGAGCACCCCGTCACCGAGATGGTCACGGGACTGGACCTTGTTAGGCTTCAGGTGGAGGTTGCGGAGGGGAAAAGGTTGGATCTTGAAGGGATCCATAGGAGGGGGCATTCAATTGAGGTTAGGATTTACGCCGAAGATCCGGAAAGTGGATTTTTACCATCCTCCGGTAAGATCTTAGCCCTTGAGTTCCCACATATCCCCGGAATAAGGGTGGATGCGGGGGTGGTGGAGGGGACGGAAATTACCCCGTTTTACGATCCAATGATAGCAAAAATGATATCTTACGCTCCCGATAGGGAGCAGGCTAGGAGAAAGCTTGTAAGCGCATTAAAGGAAACCTTACTTATAGGTCCGAATACAAACCAGCACTTTTTGATATATCTACTTGAGAGCCCCGATTTCATTTATGGAAAAACTTACACGCATACGGTTGAAGAAATTTTGAGGAGGTATAAGGAGGAAAAGTTTGAGCTTCCGAAGGATATAGAAAATTTCGTTAGGAATTATAGGGAGGTGGAAAGAGGAAGGGTGGAAGGGGAGGTTGAGCTCTGGAGAAAAATTCCCCCCAAGGTTTATCCATAAAAAAAATGCCCGGACCACGACCTACTTTCACCTCGCTCGGGGCGAGGCTATCATCGGCCCTGGGGGGCTTAACTTCCGGGTTCGGAATGGGACCGGGTGTTTCCCCCCCGGTATGGTGGTCCGAGCACTCAATAATGCCCAAATTTACCCACAGCGTCAAGTAACCTTACTTCACCCTCTGTCCATGAAAGGTTTTTCTAAAGGCGTTTTCAAGGTCCTCTATTAGGTCGTCCACATCCTCTATTCCAACGGAGAGCCTAATTAAATTTTCCGGAAAGTCCTTTATTGGGGATAGGGCGTGGGTGGTTAGGGCGGGTGCGGTTACTAAGCTATCGGTATCACCGAGGGAGACCGCAAAGTGGAAAAGGGATAGATTGCTTATGAATTTCTTTAGGTGATCGATATTTCCGTCCAAAACGAAGCTAACCATCCCAGAAAAACCGTTCTCCATCTGCCTGATTGCTATGTGGTAATACTTAAAGGATGGAAGGCCCGGATAATAAACCTTTAGTACCTCCTCCTTACTTTCAAGATACTGGGCGATCCTTAAGGCGTTTTCCGAATGCTTTCTCATTCTGACCGCAAGCGTTCTTATGCCCCTGGCAGTTAGCCATGCGTTAAACGGTTGTGCTATTGTTCCAAGTAGTTTCATCGTGTGTAAAACTTTCTTTATAAAATCCTCCTTTCCCACTATCACCCCACCTATTGTATCCCCGTGCCCAGAAAGATATTTCGTTGAGCTGTGGATTACAGCATCCGCACCCAACTTTATGGGTTTCTGATGGTAGGGGGTTGCGAAAGTATTATCCACCAATAGGAACGTACCCTTTTCTTTGCATAACTTTGAAATGAGGGAGATGTCAAAGATGTCAAGGGTTGGGTTTGCTGGGGTTTCAATTAGGCAAACCTTATAACTTCCCCTTTCAAGGTCCTCGTAAATGCTATCCGCATCCGAAAACTTAACTTTTATACCAAATTCCCTTAAAAATTCAAGGAGTTCCGATGTGCCACCGTACAAAGGTTTTGATGCTATGAGGCTATCTCCCGGTCTGAGTAATGTTAGCAGGGCGGTAATAATGGCGGACATACCCGAGTTTAAACCTATCCCAGCCTCCGCTCCCTCAAGGATCGCCACCTTAGCCCCAAGGTATATGGCGTTTGGGTTGCTCACTCGGGAGTATATATGGTGGTGTTCGGTTCCAGTAAAGGCTCCGTATGCCTCCTCAATGGAGTCGAATAGGTATGTTGAGGTTTGGTATATGGGGAGCCTGTGGGAATTTATTGATTTGTTTAGATGGGCGTCCAGTTTATGGAACGCCTCCTCATCCAATCCCCTAACAATTTTTGTATCATCTTTCATATTCCTCCAAATGCAAAACCTCAAAGGCGGGGATAACGTAAATTACATCCCCCCTCAAAATGACGTTAAGGTCCATGTCTAAGTCCTCAAAGGTACCTTCAATGGCTCCGCTCGGCGTGAAGATCCTTACGGCTTTACCTATGGTTGAAAGATTCTCCCTGTATTCTCTTATCACTTCCCCTACGCTCTTTCCGTCTATTTCCATAAGCCCTTTTCCGATATTATAAGCGAGAAATTCAAGGTCGTAAGTTTTACCTGTGATAAGGTATAGGGTGGTGGATGGGGGGATGGGGGGTTCCTTTTGGTTTACGTTTAACCCTATACCCACCGCAATTAGGTTTTCCCTCTCCTCGACGAGGATCCCGCATAGTTTTTTATCTTTATAATATACATCGTTCGCAAACTTTATCCTTGCGTTAATTCCCATGTGTAAAAGGATTTTATATACCACAAGGGCACTTCCGAACATGAACTTAATGCCGTCATACTCCCCTTTCTTCTCAAACAAACCCGTTATCCAAAGCCCTCCCTCTTGGGAAACCCAAACCCTCCCGTACCTACCCCTACCCTTAACTTGAACGTCCGCCCTAACAAAAAACGGAATTTTTACCTTATCTTTTAACCTAAAAACTTCCTCGTTTGTGGAATCCGTTTCCTTTAATTGTAGGATCCTGATTTTATCTTTTTCTTCCATTCCCGCAAAACCCTTACCCTTTCTTTGGGTTCTATGTAGTCTATAAACAAAACACCATTTAGGTGATCCGTCTCGTGCATCAAAACCCTCGCATACAATCCCGTGGCGGTTATCTCAACGGGAAAGAACTCTTTCCCTCTAAGCTCGTACCCTTTTAGGGTGCAAAGGTATGGCCTCTTTATTTCGTAATAAAGGTCCGGGAAGGATAGACACCCCTCTTCCCTCACCTCCTCACCCTCATGGTATATTATCTCCGGATTTACTATTACCTTAACTTCCCCCTTTTTCCCCGTAAGCTCACCCATATTCACGACGAAAACCCTCTTTTTTACGCCTATCTGGGGGGCGGAGAGGCCTAGTCCATCGTAAGCGAACATCGTATCTATGAGGTCTTCAACTAAGGAAAAGAATTCCTCCCCAGGGTTTTTTATATCAACTTCCTCGCAAACTTCCCTTAAAATCGGATCGGGAAAGATCCTAATTTTTCTTACCATTTATGGCCTCCCTTATGGCCCAAGCCTTGAACCTAACGGGAACCCCAGCCGAAACCTCTATTATTACCTCATCATCCCTCCTCTCCAGGAACGTCCCCACTATCCCGGATTCCGTCACCACCTTATCCCCCCTCTGGAGCTTTTGTATCATCTCCCTCCTCCTCTTCTCCTCCCTTTGCTGGGGCATAATTATGAAAAAGTAAAGGGCGAGTATCAAAATTATGAAAGGAAAAACCATCGTAAGAATGTCCATCATTTGGATATTATAAGGTGGGAGGGTTTTCAAATGTAGAATTGGGGGATGTTTGTTGGGATAGACGCCCACGCGGTAGCCTACAGGGGATATTACGCCTTTAAGGATAAACAGCTTAGGAATTCAAAGGGTGTTCCAACCTCCGCGGTTTATTACTTTTACGTCCTATGGAAGGATATTAAGAGGAGCTTGAGGCCCACTTACGCCCTTTTAGCCTTTGACAGTCCAAAACCTACATTCAGGCATAAGGTTTTACAGCAATACAAGGCTCAAAGGCCACCCACGCCGGATGAGATTAAAATTCAAGTAGATCTAATAAGAAAACTGGGGGAGGCACTGGGAATAAAAACTTATAACAGGGAGGGGTACGAGGCGGATGATATATTGGCTTCTGCGGCGAGGAAGTTCAAGGAGAGGGGTATAAAGTCCGTTTTGGTAACTATGGACAAGGACATAATGTCTATAGTGGAAGAGGATATAAGGGTTATGAATATTGCGACGGAAGAGAACGAGATATTGGATGCTGGAAAGGTTGAGAGGAAGTTCGGGGTAAAACCATATCAAATACCGGATTATCTCGTCTTGGTGGGTGATACCGCGGATAATATACCCGGCGTTAAAGGTGTGGGGGAGAAGAGGGCTAAGGAGCTCCTGAATTCCTTTGGATCCATTGAGGGAATCCTTGAGAATATAAACAAAATAGATAGAAAAATAGCAAGCGCGATCCTTGCGGAAAGGGAAAGGCTTTTGGAATTCAAGGGGAAAATTTTCTCGTTGGATTTTGAGGCGTTTGATGGGGATGTTGAAGATCTAAGGTTGTTGGAGCCAGATAGGGAGAAGTTGATAGGGATATTGAGGGAACTGGAATTTTTCACCGCCCTAAACGACATTGCGGAATACCCAAAACTTCCGGAAATAAAGAAGTACGAAGGGCAAGATTTTATATCCGTGGCATTTGATGGGAAGTGGTACTTTGGGAATGGGAGGGAAATTTTTGTTTCCGAGAAGGTTAGCCCGGAGCAATTGGAGGGGAAATACTGCATAAATTCAAAGGGGATTTATAAGGTTTTACCCGATGCTGGAAAACTCTACGATCTTTCCATAGGGGATTATCTTATACTTCCCGAAATTGAGGAGATGGAAAAGGATAGGCACAACCTTGAATCTTTGGCGTTAAAGTACAAGGCTTGGAAGATTACCTCCCCTCTGGGCGCTTTCTCCGCCCACCTCTCCTCCCTGATAGGTGAAGGGATCCTGAGAACATTAAAGGAGGAAAACCTCTGGGACATATACGAAAATCTTGAGATACCCCTAAGTAGGGTTTTGGCTTATATGGAAAGGAATGGGGTCTTGATATCGAGGGAAAGATTGGAAGAGCTAGGTAGGGAGCTGGATGAGAACCTAAGGGGAATCGAAAGGGAAATTTATAACCTTGCGGGTATGGTTTTTAACTTAAACTCTCCAAAGCAATTGGCAACCGTTTTATTTGAAAGGCTAAAACTCCCCCCAATAAAGAAGACGAAAACGGGTTATTCAACGGATGTTGAGGTTTTAACAGAACTTTCAAAACTTCATCCCTTACCCGCAAAGATCCTTGAGTACAGGGAGCTATTTAAGATAAAATCCACCTATGTGGAGGGTTTAAAGAAGTACATACAAAGCGATGGTAGGATCCGCCCAACTTTCTCACAGACTACGACCGCTACCGGTAGGCTTTCCTGCTTAAATCCAAACCTACAGAACATCCCTGCAAGGGGAACTTGGGGAAAGAAGGTTAGGGAATGCTTTATCGCCCCGGAGGGTTATAAGATCGTATCCTTTGATTATTCGCAAATAGAACTAAGGATATTGGCGCATCTAAGCGGGGATGAAAACCTTAGGGAGGTCTTTTATAGAAATGGGGATGTGCATATGGAAACCGCAAAGGCGCTTTTCGGGAAGTATGAGATTTCGGATGATGAAAGGAGGGTCGCAAAGACGGTTAATTTTGGGATAATTTACGGGATAAGCCCTTATGGACTTTCAAGGAGCATAGGTGTGGATCAGGATACCGCGAGGGAGATGATAAAGAGGTATTACGAAAGATTTCCAAGGGTTAAAAAATGGCAGGAGGAGATGATTGATTTTGCAAGTAAAAACGGATTTGTTCAAACCCTCCTCGGAAGGAGGAGGTACATATTCGCGAATCCGAGGGTAAACGACGAGCACAGGAGGATAACCATAAATACCCCCGTGCAGGGTTCCGCGGCAGACCTAATAAAGAAGGCGATGATAGAGATCTACGAACTTATAAAAGATAAAAACAGCAAGATGATCCTTCAGGTTCACGACGAGCTCGTGTTTGAGATCCACGAGGATGAAATGGATCTGATACCAAAAATAAAGGAGATCATGGAGAACGCTATAAAGCTTGACGTTCCGATTGTTGTTGAGTTTAGGGTTGGAGAAAGTTGGGCGCAGGTGAAGGGCTGATCTTTCATCCTTATAATACTTTCTTTGCCGGGGTGGCGGAATTGGCAGACGCGCATGGTTGAGGGCCATGTGGGGGCAACCCCGTGCGGGTTCAAGTCCCGCCCCCGGCATTGAAGAAGGTTATTTTTTTCTTTGTAAGTCTATTTTTGGCTATAGCTTACATCCTCTTCACCGCAATGTACAATCAATCCTACTACCTTGAGGCGAATCAGATAGTTGAAAACCCTTCAAAGTTTGAGGGTAAGAGCGTAAAGGTTTCCGGTGTGGTCTTTGGGGTGGAAAAGTGGGGAAGGAATTACTCGTTTTTCCTTTCAAAGGAAGGGAAGGGGGTATTTGTGAAGTATTCGGGTGCGGTTCCCGACGCTTTCGGCGAGGGGGTCCCCGTCGTGGTGGAGGGAACTTATAAGGGCGATACAATTTTTGCCAAAACCATCCTAACAAAATGCCCCTCAAAATACGAATCCGCCCAGAAATAGCGATAATTTTCCTCCTATTTTCCTGCGCGGAAGGTGAAAAAAGGGAGAAGATAGATTATAAGATCTTCGTTGAGGTGGATACAGTTAAATTTGGCGAACTCAGGAGGTCCTTTAAAGCCTGGTGCATAGTAAAACCATCAAAAGTTGTTGCGATAGTTTCCGATGTTGAAGGTGTCGTAAGGAAAATAAACTTTAAGCCCGGGGAATACATAAGGGAGGGGGATACCTTTGCGGAGATCTACAGGGGACCGGTTTATAGGTCCTTGCCCATAATTTCAAGCTCGGGGGGAGTTTTGGATGGGGTATTCGTTGAGGAGGGCTCGCCGGTTAAAGTGGGAACGGTTTTGGGTGTAATCTCCAAGGGGAGAAGGGAGGTTGAGATTTACATACCTTTAAAGATGAGGAAGATGGTGAAGGTGGGAGGAGAGTTTCTTCTGAATGGAAAGGTGGGAAAGATAAATTACATCTCAAACATCCCAGCCGATAGTATTTTATCTTTTGTGGCAAGGGGAAATTTGGAAGGGGCGGTGGAGGTGGGGATATATACATGTAATGTTATTCTGGAAAAAAAGAAAGATGTACATTTTGTGAGGTCATCCGCCATATTGGGGGATACCTTGGTTTATAAGGTGGTTGGGGATAGGGTCAAGGCGGTAAAGGTGAAGAGGATTTTTGAGGACGATGAGGGAAACATAGCGATAGAATCTGAGCTTGGGAGGGGGGATACGGTGGTGGTTTTGGGTGGGGAGATGTTGAGGGAGGGTTCCAGGGTTGCCTTCTGACAACCGTAAAATTCTTGTTTCCCTTAAATGAAATACTCTTTACCGCTCTTTTTGAGCGACTTCCTGGCGATAATCCTCTCCGTATTCCTTGCCTTCTTAGTGAAGTTCAGGGGACAGTACCTCGTGGAGCTCCAAAGGGATAGGTGGGTTGAGGGAACTCTTATGGCACTATCCATCCTCCTAATATCCATCTTCAAGGGGGTATATACGAAAAGGAGACTTTTCTTTGAGGACCTAAGGGACACATACGAGAACCTGTTTTTATCCTTCATCCTTATATTCGCCTACTTTGCCCTTGCAAAGGGGGATGCGGACTATTCCCGTATGTTTGCCCTGTTATCCTTCGCCTTTTCGGCGATCTTGATCCCATCATTTAGACTCCTTACCAAGAGGATCTTTAGGAACTTGATGTCGGAGGATGTGTTGGTTTTGAAGGGTCCGAAGTGCGAGAAGGCATATAAATTCTTGGAAAGGAATTGGTATTTATCCTATAAACCCGTTGGACCCGTGGAAATTTCGGATATTGAAAGTTGGGTGGGGAAGGTAGGAAACGTTGTGATCCCAAGGCTCCCATTCCTCTCGGAATTTACCCAAGAGATCGCCACCATAAGCACGAAGTTTAAGCGGATCTTCTTCATACCCGACGTTGAAGGGATACCCTTTATGAAAAATGTCTTCCACTTTGACCCATCTTACAATTTACCTTTGATTGAGACGCACTTTGAAGGCTCGGATCCTATAAACTCCTTCCTCAAAAGGTTGTTTGATATAGCATTTTCCCTAATCGTAATAACCTTAACCTTCCCCCTAATTCTCCTCATCGCATTATTAATAAAGCTAACATCAAGGGGTCCAGTGATATACAAGCAAAAGAGGGTGGGAAAGGGCGGAAGGGAGTTTTACCTTTACAAATTTAGAACCATGTACGAGAACGCGGACGAGATGTTAAAGGAGATCCTAGAAAGGGATGAGAAACTCAGGGAAATTTGGGAGAAGAAAAGAAAGATCCCAAATGATCCAAGGATCACGTGGATCGGGAGGTTCTTGAGGAAATTCTCCTTGGATGAGCTCCCACAATTCTTTAACGTATTGAAGGGGGATATGAGCGTCGTGGGTCCAAGGCCCGCTTTGAAGGAGGAGGTTGAGAAATATCACGGGCATTTGGCGAAGTTTTATTACATGGTCAGACCGGGGATAACGGGTTTGTGGCAAGTAAGTGGTAGAAGCGACACAGACTTCGAAACCCGCGTAAAACTTGACGTAATTTACGTCCTCAACCGTTCCCTCTGGCTAGATATAGTGATCCTTTTAAAAACCATACTTGTGGTTTTAAAAGGTGAGGGGGCATATTGATGATAACCTTTTTAACTCCTGAGCTTGTTTGCGATAGTTGCGAGAACGGTTTAAACCATAGGTACATATTTGCAGAAAATGGTAGGGTTCATGTATCTTACCACAAGAGGGTTGGGGGAGTTTGGCAGGTCTTCTATAGGTTGAAGGGTATATCGTGGTATCCCGAGGAGAGGGTAACTAACACCTCCGCGGATGCCAAGTACCCATCAATACTGGTATTTAGGGATAGCGTCTTCTTAGTTTGGCACGATTATAGGGTTGGTGGAATAAGCAACATAGAGATCTTCTTTAATGCCAAAGGGCTCTTTGATACCTACTGGAACCTTGAAACTAGGCTAACATACACGAATTCGGGGGGACCGGGGGATAACGGGTATTTACCAACTATAAAAGAAAATGGCGGGAAATTATTCGTTGTTTGGTACGATTACAGGGATGACCCAACATCAAACAGGGCTCAGATATACTTGAAGATAAGGGATAGCGTATGGGGGAGCGATGTTAGGATCTCAAATTCACCGGCTAACGCCTGGTACCCCACCTTTGATTTCAGGGGGGATACCCTTTTCGTGTTTTGGGCGGACAATAGAAATTCGGCTTACAACATATATGGGAATTGGGGATACGGGGATCAGAGGATAACAGATGTATCCTCGGGTTACCCGGATGTGGCAAACTCTTCGGGCAAGCTCCTTTTGGTTTATACAAATTCCTCAAGTTCCCCCCCGAGGATCTCCGCAAAGATATATGACGGTTCTTGGGGATCGCAGTTTGATGTAAGGTCCTCGGGTAGATCGCAAAGCGACCCTACGGTCGTTCGGGATGGTAGGGGTGGTTGGATCGTAGCATGGAGCGAGGATTTTGGTGGGGACAGGGATATATTCGGCGTAAGGTTGAATAGTTTGGGAATTATAACGGATAGCTTTAGGATCTTTATGCCCGGGAATCAAAATAGGCCCTCCCTTTTCGTTGATGAAAACGGTTATATACACCTCACTTTCGTTGATTATACTAACCCTGTTTTTCCAAAGATATACTACACCAAATCTTCTGAGCCATTAAAGTTGAGAGAATTTTCGCGGGATAAAACGACAAACGTAAAACCCATAACATTAAAAGGTGGGAAATTGTACATAAGGGGTTATTCCATATCCGGTAGGAAATTAGCGGGAAACCCTTGAGAGGACTTGATTTATTGCGTAATATGCTAAGACTAATATCCTCTCCTCGTTGTCCCCCTTCTGGATTATGTGGGCGGGTTTGCTTAAGCCCATAAGGATGGGACCTATGATCTTTACGTCAGCTAGGGAGGAAAGGAGCTTGTAAGCGATGTTTGAGGAGTTTAAGTCCGGGAATATTAGGATATTCGCGTACTTCCCTTTTTGGGCGAGCCTTGAAAATGGGTAGAACCTTCTTAATAGTTCCTCGGAAAGGGCAACATCCGCGTGCATTTCCCCATCAACCAAAAGGTCAGGATACCTTGAGTTCAGTATTTCCACCGCTTTCCTCATCTTTTGCGGGGATTGGAGGTTTGATGTCCCGAAATTTGAGAAGGAAACGAAGGAGATAGCGGGTTCATAACCGAATTCCTTGGCAACCTCCGCGGACATGAGGGCAATATCAACAAGATCCTCCACTTCCGGTTCCGGGTTTACGGTGGTATCCGCCATAAATATTGCGCCTTTTTCGGTAAGGGCTATGTAAAGGCCCGCGACCTTCCTTATACCTTCCTTAGGCTTTATTATCTCTAGCAAGGGCTTTATTGCCTCGTTATAGTTATGAACCACACCGTAAAGGAGGGCATCAACGTATCCATCGTAAAGCATTAAAGCTCCCAAATATCCCGGGTTCTTTATCTTTTCCTTCGCATCCTCGTACCCCAAACCCTTCCTCCATCTTAGCTTCCACAAAAGGTTCGCATAGTACTCAAGCTTATCAACGTCGCTTGGATCCACTATTTCCGCCTCAAAGTCTAATCCTAGGTCGGAAATTAGGGAGCTTATCCTATCCGGGAAACCTATGAGGACGGGTTTTGCGATCCCCTCATCGCTTAAGGCGTTGGCAACCCTAAGTATCGTCTCGTTCTCGCCTTCTGGGAAAACTATCCTAGGGATATAAACTGGTTGGCTTTTTACCAATATCGCCCTAACGGTGCCTATCACCTTCTCGGAATATGCCCTTAACCTTTCCGTATATCCTTTGATATCAAAATCCTTTAACCTCGCCACCCCATCCCTTAACGCCGCCTTTGCAACCTCGGGTGAAACGGTGTATATCAGCCTTGGGTCAAGGGGTTTCGGTATTATGTAATCCTTTCCAAAGGAAAGCTTCCTTAATCCGTAAGCCTTTAGGACGTTTTCGGGTACATCCTCCCTTGCAAGGTTTGCCAAAGCTAAAGCCGCCGCGATCTTCATATTATCCGTAATTTTCGTTGCCCTGACATCAAGGGCTCCCCTGAATATGTAAGGGAAACCCAGTACGTTGTTGAGCTGGTTGGGATAATCCGACCTTCCCGTCGCTATTATCGCATCCGGGCGAACCCTTTGGGCGACCTCGTATGGGATCTCGGGTACGGGATTGGATAGGGCGAAAATCACTGGCCTTTCCGCCATAACCCTTAAGTCCTCTTCCGTTAATAGGTTTGGACCGGAGACCCCTATGAACACGTCCGCCCCCTTCATCGCGTCGTGTAGCGTTCTTTCATCCGTTTCAACCGCAAATTTCTCCTTGTAAGGGTTCATCCCCTCCACCCTACCCTTGAATATCACCCCTTTAGTATCCACAAGCCTAACGTTTTCTTTCTTCACCCCGTACTTGGTTAATAGATCCGCTATCGCTATCCCAGCTGCGCCAGCCCCCAAAATCACCAACTTTATATCCTCAAATTTTTTATTCTGTAAGTATAGGGCGTTTATCAGACCCGCTAATACTATAATTGCCGTTCCATGCTGATCGTCGTGGAAAACGGGAATATCCAAGAGTTCAATAAGCTTCTCCTCAACGTAAAAGCATTTTGGAGCCTTTATATCCTCAAGGTTTATTCCCCCAAAGGTTGGGGATACGGCCTTAACTACGTTAACGAATTCATCGGGATCCTCCGCGGATACCTCTATATCTATTGCGTCAATATCCGCAAGCCTCTTGAAGAGCAGGGCCTTGCCCTCCATTACGGGTTTTGCTGCCAAAGGTCCTATATCCCCCAAACCCAAAACCGCGCTCCCGTCGCTTATAACCGCCACGAGGTTAGCCTTGGTGGTGTAAAGATAGGCGCTTTCTGGATTCCTGTATATTTCCATTGAAACTTCCGCAACACCCGGCGTGTATGCCAAAGATAAGTCCCTTTGGGTCTCCGCCTTCTTTGAAGGAACAATGGAAATTTTGCCAGGCTTACCCTCCGAGTGATACCTAAAAACCTCCTCCGTTTTTATCTTTAGATTGGACATAGTAGAGATTTTACGGTTGTAATTTGGGTTATTCGTTCGGTTTGCCTGGAATCAATTTTTCTCCCGTTTGCTCCACATCCCTTTCGCCCAACGGTTTTACGGAACCTTCAAATCTCTTTGAAAAGTTGTATGAAAGGGAAATCATTATCATCCTTATAGGTTGTTGCTGTCCATATTGATAATATCCCCCTACTTGGGTTCGGGAAATTGGTTTGTGCAAACCAAAAGGATCGTTGAATAATATGAACAGGCTGAGGTTTCCTAAGGGTACTACGAATGCAAGGTAAGAGTATATTTGCCTATCCACCTCATAAAAGCGGTATTTACTTCCGGGAGATATATAAACGTAACCCTGAATTACGACAAGGAATAATATCCCCTGAACGGAAAGGCTCAAACTGTAGGACGTATCCGAAACACTCGCGTACCTATGACTATACCCGTTAATACCGAAGTTGATATCGAATATCCCAACGGGCAAAGGTCCCAATTGTTTTAATAGCCCTACATTATAGCTTAAGGTTGTGGAAAATCCCAATCTACTACCCTCCCTGTAGTTCGTATTATAACTAACCGCAACGGGATATGGGGACAAAACGTAAGTTGTATCCTCTATGATGTTGGAGATCCTCTTATAGTACAACTCGGGATTTATGGAGAACTTACCCTTCTGTAAATTCATAGACATTGCGAAGTTGTCGCTTATCTCGGGCAAGAGTCTTGGGTTACCCTTAGATAAGCTATTCGCATCTATGAAGTTATAAATAGGAAGAAGGTCCCTCTCATCGGGCCTCCATATTCCCCTCCTGTATCCAAATTGCATGTTCCCAAGGTTAAACCGATAAATCAAACTTAAAGACGGGAAAAGATTTTGATAAGAATTCCTTATCGTGTCCGCAATTACATCGGTTCTCTCATACCTCAACCCAGCCTTGTACTCAAACTTCCAAAATGTTGAATTCAGATCCACATAAAACGCCCCAACGAATCTCCTCATATTAAAGCTTCCACCCTCAATGTCGGGAAAGTTTGGATTCCCAAATTTTTCAAGAGAGTAACTTAATGCGTGCAAGTTCAACGTGCCCTTTGTTCCTAAGCTCACCTTTGTTTTCCCCATATCCAACGCGTAATCCACCTGCCCAAAAAGTTTTTCCTGAGGCCTTTGGGTTTGATAAACTATCTTCCAAGAGCTCGAGGAATCTAACCTGTAGGATTCATACGGGACCCTTGAGTAATAAAAGGATAACTTTAAGCCCCTGAAGGCATAATCGGAGGTTATGTAAAAATTACCGCTTCTGTTCCTCCAGTACAATTTTCCCAATATGGTTGAGTCCCCAAAATATCTATTTTGGGATGCGTCCAAAATCTGATTCTGAAAGTTCCCACCCATCTCAAGCGATAAGTTCCCATACCTAAAACCCAACGTACCGTTTAGGGAAGGCACAACTGCATTTATATTAAGTCTTGATGCAAAGTCGTATCCATCCGGAAAACTTACGCTATCAATCCTAGACCCAACGAACCTCTCCCTTCCCCCATCCACCCTAAAATAGGTTGTAAAATTTCCGTAATTTATTGCATATAAAATGTTGAGGTTATAACCCAAGAAGTTTGACCCCCTAACTTGGGAATTTATGCTATAGCCCAGTTCCCTTTTCTTCTTCGTCACAACGTTTATTACCGCTTCACCTTCCGCATCCCACTCCGCACCCGGATTCGTTATCACCTCTATATACTCCACAAAACTCGCGGGTATATCCTTTAAACTCATATTCGTTGGCTTTCCATCCACAAAAAGAACATAACCACAGCTACCCATCACCCTTACATTCCCCTCAGCATCCACTTCAACGCCAGCTACACCCCTCAGTATGTCCGATGCCCTCCCCCTCTTTTCCACCTCCCCTTTCGGATATACCACCTTCCTATCCACCTTATACACCACCTTCGGTGCCTCGGCTTCCACCACCTGCTCCTTTATCGGTATAGGCTTTGGCTTTAAGGTTATCGTTAAAAAGGTATCCCTCTCCAAATCTATTCTAATCTCTTTCCTCTCATATCCTATGAAGCTCGCAACTATCCTATAATTCCCCCTCTCTATCCCCCTTATCTCAAAGTTTCCGAGCGTATCCGTGTATGTCCCACCAACCCTCTGCGTATCCCTATACACCATAACCACCGCATAACCCATAGGCTTTGAACTTTCTTCATCCATCACCTTGCCCTTGATGGTTAGAGATATTAAAAAGCTTATCATCTTTCGCTTTGTATTCTATGGGGTGAAGGAAAGACTATTTCACGATCAGTTTCTTATATATCCCATCCGCGCTTTTTACGTAATAAACCCCCTTCTTCAAACCTCTCACATTCTTATAATCTCCCCTATAAACTACCCTTCCCAAAACATCATACACCACTACGTTAGAGTCTCTGCTGGTGTTGGTTGATGTTCCCACTTCAAAATTCCCACTATTCTTTGAGAAGAGCGCCCAGCATCCGTCCTTTGTACAACCGCAGATCATTCCGCTACACGTACCACCCCGACATTGACAGACAGCTTCCGTTCCATATTCGGGGTTTCCGATCCCAGAGAGATAGAAAGGCCTTAGTAACCTATACCAAGGGCGACATCTACTCAAGAGTATATCCGATATTTCCACCGCCTCATACCCTATCTTCCTCAAATATTCCGCGTTCTCGGAAGCGTAGGCGGATATGAGGGTGGTGTTATTTGTGGATATTACCTCATCCATCCTCCTTACAGCCTCGTTTATATACTCGGCTAACGTTTCGAAGCTCTTATCCATATCGCAGGTGTTCGTGCCCTTAACATCAGCCTTTAAGGCGACTACCTTATCATATATATCCCCTAAACCAGCGATTCCTATTAAAATGATCAGCATTTCCTACCCCCTTTTTATTTTGGCTAACCATTTAATAATGCCTAGCTTGTTCTCCCCCGTCAAATATCTTTTTCGGCTATAAAATATTCAACTCAGGCGGCGGTAGCTCAGGGGTAGAGCACCAGCTTCCCAAGCTGGGGGTCGCGGGTTCAAATCCCGTCCGCCGCTCTTTGGTTGAGTTCTCCCTCTTTTATTCCCCCCTACCTCCCAACCCCACCCTATTTCTTCTTGAAGGACAATCAAAGGTTGAATTGAGCGCGGGGCTTTCCCAAA
This sequence comes from Candidatus Caldipriscus sp., assembly GCA_049414445.1. GTDB lineage: Bacteria > Hydrothermota > Hydrothermia > LBFQ01 > LBFQ01 > Caldipriscus. The sequence goes on from JBMSAP010000020.1 coordinate 15,870, forward strand.
GCGACTTTTTCCCCTTATCCCTAAAACCCGACAGCTTACCTGAAGGTTTTTACTTCCCCACCGCTTTAAAGGTGGCAAGCGCAAACAACATATCCTTACACGCCCTCTTAAAGCTCGGAGATTTCAATTTCTTCCTCTCCCTTCCCAACCTCAATTCCTCGCCAATATTCGGCACAAGCTCCC
>JBMSAP010000021.1:0-9287 GCA_049414445.1 Candidatus Caldipriscus sp.
CCTATTATCTGTCCCCTCCTAACCTTCTGCCCTTCCCTAACTAGGATCTTTGAAAGGTGGGCGTACAGGGTTTTTATCCCCCTTCCATGATTTATTACCACCACATTGCCATACCCTCCCGAGTTCCACTCCGCCTTTTCCACCCTTCCATCCGCGGTTGCGACCACTGGTGTGCCTGTGGGAGCTGAAATGTCTATACCCTTATGGAACTCAAGCCCACCAGTAAAGGGATCCCTCCTTATGCCAAAACCCGAAGAGAACACCCCCCTTACGGGTGGTATGCTCGGGATATTTTTTATCTCTTCCCCCAAAGCTTTAGCCTTCGCTTCCAACTTATTCAGTAAATCCTCCTGAAATTTGGCATAGGCGGTTATCTTATCTATATCAACGTCCCTTATCTGCCCTCCTATCCCGAGGTTTTCGTAAGATATATCGTAAGTGGGGATATTCAGGACCATCGCCAACTGCCTCTGCTTTAGATACAAACTGTCAAGTTTGTGTGTAAGAAATTTCAAGGTTTCCCTTAGCTCCAGGTTTTCCGCTAAAAGGTTTTCATAAACGGCCTTGGGGCTCATCCTCTTAAAGAACTTTACGTAAAAATACGTTATTCCACCGACGAGGGAAAATACAAAAACCCCCACCATTGCGAGGAAGGAGAGGAGGAATTTCCGAAAATCTTTTATTAAGATAATTATATTCCCAAATCTGAATACTCGCATAGAGGGTATTATAAGGGTGTAAAACCTCTAAAGGAGCCTCCTTATGTTTTCCTCAAGGATGTCGGGGGGAACGTACCCCAAAAACCTCCTCACGATCCTCCCATCTTTGTCAATCAAAAAGCTCGTGGGAAGCCCCAATATTCCCCCAAACATCTCTTCCACTTTTCTGTTGGACATAGCCACAGGGTATGATACTGGGACCTTAGCTAAGAAGCTTTTAACCGCATCCTCGTTATCGTCCTTCGAAAATCCTATGACTACAACCTTACCCTCGTATTTTTTGTAGATTTCGTTCAACTCGGGTAGGGATTTTTGGCAAGGTTTGCACCACGTTGCCCAAAAATCCACTATCAGGACCTTACCCTTAAGATCCTCCCACCTGTAAATTTTCCCGTCTATGGTTTTAAAGCTTAGATCCTTAATCTGACTTCCCTCTTCCTTTGAACAGGACAGAATCCCTATTATCAAAAAGGGTAAAAGTTTTTTCATAAGTGAAAATTCTAACCGCGTTAGAATTTTTAAACTATGCGCAAAAAACTTTTCTTACCGGGTCCCGTAGAAGTTAGAAGGGAAATCCTTGAAGCTCAAGCAAAACCCCTGATAGGGCACAGGTCAAAAGAGTTCTCGGAACTTTATGAGAGGATCATAGAGACCCTAAAGAGGCTATTTGAAACCCGTTATTACGCTTTCGTCTTCACTTCCTCCGCAACCGGCGTAATTGAGGGCTTTATAAGGAACTTCGTTAAGAAAAAAGTTTTGGTTATGCAAAACGGCTCCTTCGCCCAAAGGTGGGTGGAAGCGAGCGCCCTTAACGGCAAGGAAGTTAAATCATACGATATAGAATGGGGGAAGGCGGTAAAACCCGAAATGGTAGCGGACGAGCTAAAGAAGGATCACTACGATGCGGTTATAGTAGTGCATAACGAGTCATCAACGGGGGTTTTGAGCCCATTGGAGGAAATAGGAAAGGCTATAAAGGAAACATCACCCGATACACTTCTTCTCGTTGATGCAGTAACTTCTATGATGGGAACGGAGATAAGGTTTGAGGAGTGGAACGTGGATGCGGTGGCTGCAAGTGTTCAAAAGGCATTCGGTTTGCCCCCTGGTATCTCGGTTGCCTTCGTAAGCGAGAGGGCTATGGAAGTTTCAAAGGGAATAGAGGATAAGGGCTTGTACTTCAACTTTGAAGAGATGCTGAAGTATTATGAGAAAAACAGGCAAACTCCATTCACACCCAACATCTCCCTTCTATATGCTTTGGATCTACAGCTTCAAAGGATAGAGGAGGAAGGGTTAAAAAACAGGTATAAGAGGCACGAGCAAATGGCGAAACTGGCGCAAGAATGGGCTTTGAAACACTTTGATATGTTTCCCGAGAGGGGATATTGGTCAAAGACCATAACCTGTATAGCAAACACGAGGAACATCGATGTTCCAACTTTCCTTTCCGAACTTGGGAAGAGAGGATTTGTCATCGCGAACGGATATGGACCCTTAAAAAACAAAACCTTCAGGATAGGGCATATGGGGGATTTCACCTTGCGGGAAATTGAGGAACTTTTGGATGCTATGACGGAAACCTTAAAGGAACTCGGATATATTTGAATGTTAATAAGGGAATTAGAAAAGGAGCAGAGGGAACTTGCCAAAAGACTCATAATAATGGATGATCTTGGAAGTTTGAAAATAATTGCGGGTGGAGATCTGACGTTTTTGGATATTTGGAAAAACCCTACGGTCGGCTTGGCGGCTTTCGTCCTTGTAGATATTGAAAGCGGTAGGATTATTGAAGAGGTGGTAATAGATGGTATCGTGGATTTCCCTTATATCCCCACCTTTCTTGCTTACAGGGAACTACCCCTTTTAATAAAGGCTTTTGAAAATTTAAAAACAAAGGCGGATATATACCTAATTGATGGACAGGGAATAGCACATCCGAGGAGAATGGGGATAGCATCTCATTTTGGAGTGGTTTTAAACGTCCCAAGCATAGGGGTCGCAAAATCTCTACTTTACGGAAGGTATTCCGAACCCAACCCTAAGAGTTATACACCATTGTATTCCCGAGATTCAGACGAACAATTGGGTTGGGTAATAAGGCGCGGATATGGTAAGGACTTTCTCTTTATCTCCCCTGGACATAGGGTTTCCCTTGGAACGAGCTTGAGAATTATAATTAATTTCTTAAGGAAAGGCTGGGAAATTCCTACCTTTTTGGCGCACAAAGTGTTGCAGAGGGAAAGGAGGAAAAGAATAAAGCAACTTTAAAATAAACTCTATGAACAGGCTAAAAGAATACATAAAAGGAACGGGATGGGAAAAGTTCATAGCGGTTATGAGTATAGTGGGTGGGGTTTTGAGCGTACCCATTGGGATATTTTTGATAATATTGGGTATAAATCTTTGGGGAACTGAGGAAATTGCAAGCAAACTTGGAGCGGTTTTCAGTATAGTAGTTGGTATTTTTGTCATACCTATTGGGATAGGGTCGATCATAGCGGGTATAAAGCTTTGGAGAGGTGCAAAGAATTTAGAGAATTACAAGAGCACCGAGAAAGAAGAAGATCTGAAAGAAGCCATAAAGAACCTTTCGGATTTCTTTACATGGACGGGTTGGATAAACGTTGTGGGTTTGGTAATCTTAGTGTTTGCTTTAATAGTAACTTTAGTCTTGGTGTTATGGTATGGATCGGAAATATTAAGTTTGTTGAGAAAAGGTTAAGGGTGGTAGTTAATTTCTTGAAGAACGGGTGGGGAATTCCTACCTTTCTGGCACACAAAGTATTGTAGATGGAAAGGCAATGTTAAAATATATTCTATGAACAGCCTAAAAGAATACATAAAAGGAACGGGATGGGCAAAGCTCATAGCGGTTATGAATATATTAAGTGGGGCTTTGAGCATACCCATTGGGATATTGGCAATCATAGCAGGTATAAAGCTTTGGAATACGGCAAATAACCTTGAAAATTACAAGAACACCGGGAAAGAAGAGGATCTAAAAGAAGCCTTAAAAAACCTTTCGGATTACCTTACATGGTATGGTTGGATGATTGCTTTGAGTTTGGCAATCTTGGCGCTTGTTCTCATAGCAATTTTAGTCCTTATGATAGGGTGGATCGGAATGTCTAGTATGTCGGGTCTAGATTAATACGGGAATCTCGAAAGAGAACATAAAGGGAATTGAATGGGCAAAATTCATTGCCATCCCTTTTACCATACCTTTGGGAGTTTTGGGAATAAATACCGCAAACTACCTTCTCAGGTTCATCTGGTACTTAAGGAGGTTAGATATAGATACTCAACCTTGAGCTTTGCCATTTTAACATCCGCCAAAGCCTTTTTATAAGAAATTTGCGCACTTCTATAGCCCAATTCCACCTGCTTAAAATCAATATAAGACATCCTACCCTTAAGGTAAGCTTCTTTGGCAAGATTAAAAGCCTCCTCCATAGTTATTAGGTTTTTCTCGTAAGCTTTTAGCGCCTCAAGGGCATACTCATAATCCCTTCTTGCCCTCTCTATATTCTCCTTCGCCTGATTTTCCAAAAACTCTATCCTTCTCTTCAAAGCCTCTGCCTGTATTTTGTACTTTTTACTCTTAACTGATGGAGAAAATCCATCGAACAAAGTCCAATCAAGGGTCAGGCCCGCCACCCAGCTTCCCCCCCACTTATCCTCAAATCCGTAAGGTCTCTGAAAATTATAAGAAACAAAACCCACAAGGCTCGGTAAATACCCCTTTAACTCTTCCCTTGAAAGTTCCTCCAGGATCTTTACCTGTTTGCGCAAGTATTCTATATCATACCTCCTTATTTCCCCCTCCTTTATTTCAAGGTCTCTCTCCTTCAGGCTATCCGTTAGGATTATCTCTACGGTATCTGGCAAATTTAAAATTAGGGCAAGCATTCTTATTGAGGATTTATAAGCGTTCTCCGCGTTTATTAAGTTCGCCTTTGCCATCTCGTAATCGCTCACCGCCCTGAGATAATCTATCCTGTTTGCCCTACCCTTCTTGTAAGCCTCATCCAAAAGCTCCATCCTCCTTCTTGAAAATTCCAAGTTTTCCCTCGCTATTTCCACCATATCCCTTGAAAGCAAGGCAAGGGTATAAGCTTGCCTTACGTTGAACTCGTACTGGGCCCTCTTTGATAAGAACTCGGAATATTTTGCCTTATATCCCTCTTTTTGTAAGGTATAACCCTTTTCCAACCTCATCCAAGTCCAAAGGGGCCTTGATAAGGTTAATCCGAGCTTATAGTTGTTATGCCTGCTAAATACTATATTTACCGTCTCCACCTCTATGGGAAACAATATCCCCTGTCCGGAACCGGGTGGTATTTCTTGAAATCCCCACTTTATAGGGACTATCTGTTGAAACTCTATCTGTAGGGAGTTATAAGTGTATCCGAATTGTAAGCCCAGCTTGGGCCAAAGGGATGTTCCAAATTCCTTTGTGATTTGTTGTGCATACAAAACATCCAAACTATCGGCAATAAAGTTAGGGTTGTTTTTCAAAGCGATCTCAACCGCCCTTTCTTCCGAAAGCTCAATTGTAGCAATAAACCAAATCATATTACCTCCACCTCCCTTAAAGCAAAAGCCTTAAATGGTTTCACTTTCCTTGAAAATTCTCCCAAAATTTCCTTCAGTTTCCCAACCTTGTCCCCTTCAACAAATATAAGGAACAAGACGGAAAACCTCGGCCAAACCTCGTCATCCATAACGGGCTCACTTCCCCCACCCCTCCCCAAAACCTTAGGTATTAATGTATATCCCTCTATCCCTTTTTCCAACAACGACCTTTCAAATTCCTCCCTAAATGGCGCGGAACAAACTACCAAGAAAAGCATAAGAGAATTCTAAAGGCGAATTTGAACGATCGTTCAAAACGAAAAATTAAATACAACCTTATTATTCCCGCCTATGAAAAGGGTAATAATAATGGGTGCTGCGGGAAGGGACTTCCACAATTTTAACGTATTTTTTAGAAACAATCCGAATTATGAGGTTGTAGCCTTTACTGCGACCCAGATACCAGATATAGAGGGTAGGGTTTATCCACCCGAACTTGCAGGTCCAAATTACCCAAACGGGATACCCATATACCCCGAGGAAGACCTTGAGAGGCTGATAAAGGAAAAGAATGTAGATCTCGTAATTTTTGCATATTCGGACGTATCCCACGAATACGTTATGAACAGGGCATCAAGGGCATTGTCCGCCGGGGCATCCTTTATGCTCTTAGGTCCAAAGGATACCATGTTAAAATCCAACAAACCGGTAATAGCGGTGGGGGCAATAAGGACGGGTTCTGGAAAGAGTCAAACCACAAGGAGGGTGGCGGATATATTGAAATCCTTGGGTAAAAAGGTAGCGGTTGTGAGACACCCTATGCCTTACGGTGATCTGAGGAAACAGGTGGTCCAGAAGTTTGAAACTTACGAAGACCTAGATAAATACAACGTCACCATTGAGGAAAGGGAGGAGTTTGAACCGCATCTTGATAGGGGAAACGTTGTATTTGCGGGGGTTGATTATGAGAAGATATTAAGGGAAGCGGAAAGTATTGCGGATGTGATCCTTTGGGATGGGGGAAATAACGACTTTCCCTTCTTTAAGCCCGATTTGTTTATAGTTGTGACGGATCCACATAGGGTGGGACATGAGCTTAGATATCACCCTGGTGAAACTAACCTTAGGATGGCGGACGTTATAGTGATAAACAAGATTGATACCGCAAGCCTGGAGAACATAAACACCCTTAGAAAAAACATATTCTCCGCAAATCCCGATGCCATTGTTATTGAAGCCGCATCCCCAATTTTCGTTGAAAACCACGAGCTAATCAGGGGTAAAAGGGTCCTATGCATAGAGGATGGTCCCACAACAACACACGGAGAGATGAAATTTGGCGCAGCGTACATAGCCGCCTTGAAATTTGGGGCTAAGGAGATAATAAAACCTTATGAGTACGCGGTAGGTAGCATAAAGAAGGCTATGGAAACTTGGGGGGTGTATGAGGTTCTACCCGCGTTGGGCTATTCGGATAGGCAAATAGGGGAACTCGAGGAGGTGATAAAATCTTCACCCGCGGAAATAATAATTAGCGCAACCCCCATAAACCTTTCGAGGGTTGTTAAAACTGACAAGCCAATATTGAGGGTGAGGTACGAACTTCAAGAGATAGGGAAACCGACTTTGGAGGATGTGATAAGGGAGTTTATTTCTAGGGTTTCCCCTTCTTCCTAAGGTACCTAAAAACCATCAATTTCGGATATCTCATCAAAAACTTCCTGAACGGTAGAATTTGTTATAATTTCAAAGACCGCGTAATTTTTTCTGACTTCTCTTACGTTCACGCTCCTTACACCCCTAACCTTCCCCGAAATTTCCTCCTTTATGCTTTCCACCTTATTACCGGCATTGTAAACCTTCAGAATCTCATCTGAAAGTAGATTAGCGACTTCCTTTGCGGATTCAACTTCTGCTTTCATCTCGTCAAAGGGTAATTATGTTCCCCGTATAAACCTTCTTACCCCTATAATCCCCTTCCACTACTTTTGATGAACCTATGACGAACACTTCCGCACCATTCCTCAAGGCTATCTCCTTTGCAAGATTTTCATCCTCCTCAAGGACCGCCTTCAGCTTATCCTTAACTTACAAACTGATCTTCAATGGTGCCCCTTATATCCTCATCTTCCAAAAGAACCGTTATCCTCGGCCTTCCCAAATACTCCACGAGGATCCCTATGGCCATCAATGAAACCAGGCAACATAAGACGACACTTTAAGTCAAAAATTTTTTTGTGTTCTTTTTGGCGTATTTTTTAACTTCTACGTTCGTACCAACGGCTATACTGCAACTGCTTGTGCTGTTGGCTTTGTCCCATCAACAGTACAAATTTTCTCATTGATGAAAATTATATCCGCTTTTGGTATTTGAAAAAGGAAAATTTGTTGTGAAAGTAAAAATGCAACCGCGAAATGGAACAACGCAAATTATTTTTTTGATAGAAACTTTATCAAGATTTTACTTTTGGTTTCCTCCAAAATAGCAATCGCAATATCAAAACTTGCAATACGATATGAAATGACCGCATTTGGCTTATAAGGGATTTGGACTTTTATCCAAAAGCCATCCTGTTTTTCAATAAATCTTTTCAAATTTTCCACGCTTACCACAAGAGCATCACCTTTATCAAGAATCCTAGTTGTTAGCAAATCTGGATCGGCATATATTATACCGAGACCTGAGATAATAAAAATAGTTGCCTCATCCCAGGTAACATTAACATCTCGACCGAGTTTATTTATCAATCTGATTTCCCCTTTGCCTGTAAAGTTTGTCTTAAGTGAAAATTTTAAGCCCTCAACTTCAAAATCACCTCTCTTTTCTGATGTTCCTACATGCCCGGCGTTAAATCCAAGAGCCCTGACAAGCGCAACAAAAAGGAGTTCCACCGCCCCTCCAACAACGAACCTGTTCTCATATATCGCAGTATCATATTCTGCAACTAATTTATCTATTGCAAGAACAAATTCATTCTCGACTTCACCATTTTTTTCAAACTTTATCTTGAAATTTTTAAACCATTTTCTGTGTTGACTAAACTTTTTATTCATTAACAGACCCTTTGAAATTGAAAAGGTTGAAATCTAAATTTTTCAGTCTCTCTTTGATAAAATCGCAATATTCAGGGACAATTTCAAAGCCAAGGAAATGTCTTTTCAACGCTTTCGCAACTACCGCAACCTGTCCTGAGCCCAAAAATGGGTCAAAAACGATGTCACCTTCATCAGATGCATAAAGAATTATTTTGCGAACAAGTGCTGTAGGCAGCTTCGTCGGAGTTTTTATTTTCCCCGTCCAATATTCCCTGTTTATTATCCAAACATCCTCGGGGTAGTGTTCTATTTTGTTGAACTTATATTTATCTTCATCTTTGGCAACGAAAAGTATATGGTAATGACTTGTGACAAACTTACGCTTTGTAAAAACACCAAATTGATATTTCCAAATGATGTGGTTTATGGTTATAAAACCCACCTCATCAAGAGCGTTTAAAATATCCTTCAAATTCGTCCAACCCGAAAAAACGAACATTGAACCTGTTCTTTTTAATATCCTATACGCCTGCCGAATCCAATTAAGTGAGAATTCATAATACTTCTCTTTCGGGATTTCGTTGTATCCTTCAAGGACTTTCGTATTGTCTCTATTGTAGTTTGAGCGCTTAGCTTTGAAATCTATAGCAAAGGGCGGATCGGTGATGATAAGGTCTATACATTCGTCAGGTAATTTCTTCATAAGTTCAAGCGCATCACCACAATAAATGTTATCGACCTCAAATTCACCAAGTTTCATAATAATTCATCTCCTTATTTCAAGCAAATTATACTTTACAACTCCAGCCGGGACTTTCACCTCAACTATCTCGCCAACCATCCTGCCAATCAAACTTTTACCTATAGGTGACTGAACGGAAATTTTCCTCCCAGCGGAATTTGCCTCTTGCGGAGAGACGATAATATACTCCATCTCCTTAGCCCTATCAAGCA
>JBMSAP010000022.1:0-13625 GCA_049414445.1 Candidatus Caldipriscus sp.
GTATTATAAGGGGGTTTTATTCCTTACCCTTTAGATTCTCGCCTATCAGCCCCAAAGCGGAAGCGAAGTTTGAAAGTTCAACGGGGAAGAAAACCTTTGAAGCTTGCCCATCCGCTATCTTCTTTAGGGCATCAAAGTATTGGATCAAAAGTATTTCCTTCGTCGGTTGTATCTCCTTTATTGCGCCAAAAACCGTTCTTATAGCCTCCGCCTCACCCTGAGCCCTCGCTATTATGCTGTACTTCTCCGCATCCGCGACGAGCTGTATGGATTTTGCCTTACCCTCCGCCTCCAAAATCTGGGATTCCCTTAAACCTTCCGCCTTCTTTATCTGGGATTCCCTAAAACCTTCCGCCTCAAGGATCATCGCCCTCTTTTCCCTCTCCGCCTTCATCTGCTTGTGCATGGCATCCATAACATCCTTGGGGGGATCTATCCTCTTAATTTCCACCCTGGTTACTTTCACTCCCCATGGGTCCGTTGCCTCGTCAAGCACGGTTCTGAGCTTCGCGTTAATTATTTCCCTACTCGTCAAGGTCTCATCCAAGGTAAGCTCACCTATGATGTTCCTAAGGTTGGTCTGGGCCAGGGCAACCGCCGCAAGCTGAAAATTCTGAACCTTATAAACCACATCCTCGGGCTTTATAACCCTGTAGTATATTATCCCATCAACCGTCACCACCACGTTATCCCTTGTAATAACCTCCTGAGGCGGGACATCCACCACCCTCTCCCTAAGATCCACCTTTGTCACCCTATCCAGGAAGGGTATAACAAAATGAAGCCCCTGGTATAGGGTTTTTTGATACCTTCCGAGCCTCTCAACTATTGCGGCCTCGTAAGGCCTTACTATGATTATTGCGCTGGCGATAAAGGACACCGCCAGCCACAGGAGAATTATCGCAATAACTACCGAAAGGATCCACATACATTACCTCCTTTTTATCCTAACCTTGTTCCCCGAAACCTCCAAAACCACCACTTCGTCCCCCACCTTAAATTCCCCTTCGCCTTCCGCAAGCCAATCCTCCCCCTCAACCCTCACCACCACCTTGTCTCCCTCAACCAAAACCACCCTCCCCTCCTTACCTACTACCGATATGGGCGAAAAGTCCTTGGCTCCCTCCGTTGTCTTCCTGGCAAATTTGTAAGAAAGAAATATCGTCAAGGAAACGACAAAGATAAAAGCCAAAATTTGAACCCACAAGCTTGCGCCTACGTACGTTAAAACCGCTAAGGTGAGAAATCCCAAACCGAAGGCAAAAAGCAACAAGTTTGTAGGAAGGACGAACTCCAAAAATATCAAAACCGCCCCCGTTAATAGAAAAATTATGGCCCAAACATCACTTCCCGCCATATTTGGAATTGTAAAGGCGAAAAACCCCCAGTAGGCCGCCCAGGGCGATAATGATCGGTCCGATCCAAACCAGCTGGATCCCCGGGTTGAAATATAGTTCGTAATAAAATGTCCCGTCATCCTCGGCTCCTTGTATTACCGCATAAAGGTCCCCAAGGGGTGGAAGGGGTAAGATCCCAGCCTCGGACGTCACCTCTTCGGATGGAAAGTACTTCCTCCTTTCCGCCCTTATATCCCCAAGCTCAAAGCCAAAAGCTTTAACGTTTAAAACCGCATAAACCCCCTCGTAGTTCTTCCCCTTGTACTCCTGCCAGCCTAAGTGTTGCAGGTCAAAGATAAAGAACCTTTTGGTTTCCATGAACTTGAACGGGATTTCATATTTCTTCCCCAAGTTCCAAGATAAAACTATGCCCAAAGCGGTTAATGCTAAACCAAAATGTCCGAGGTTTGGTGGCGTCCAGCCCCTTTCCTTTATCAGCGGGATCAGGCCGAATAGGTAATAAAGGCTAACGAAAAGTCCCAGGAAAAGGAAGGGATTTTTTGCAAGGATGGAGGGAAGGGAAAGGAGGAGGGATAGGATGAGGATCTTAAAGTTGGGAAGTATTTTGGGTTTGTCCCATTTGGCTTCAAGGGAAAGGAGGGAGAGAATGAGGACTAAGGCGAAAAATGGTGAGGTTGCGTAGGTGTAAAAATCTTTATCCAAGCTCAACTGTACCCCGATGAAAACCTCGGTTATCACGGGATAAAACGTCCCCAAGAGAACTATAAGAAGGATCAAAATCCATACGTAGTTTGAGATCGCCAAGTAAAAGCCCCTTGTGAAGGGTTGGTAATCCCTCCTTTGCCTTGACCTGAAAAGGTAAAGATTTGCCAAAATCCAAAGGAGAAGAAGGATGGAAATATAAAATATGAAGTAATGTCCGATATCGGAGAAGGCGAAGGCGTGGACGGACTCCACTATACCGCTCCTCGTTAGGAACGTTCCGACTATGGAGAGGATGAAGCTTAATGATATCAAATTGAAAAGCCAGATCCTGTGGGATCCCATCCTGTAAAGGTAAAAGGTATGAATTGCGGAGTTTAGGGTTATCCAGGGAAAGAATGAGGCGTTTTCAACGGGGTCCCAAGCCCAATATCCCCCCCATCCCAGCTCCAAGTACGCCCACCTTCCGCCCATAAGGATCCCCAAGGTTAAAAATGCCCAGGCTATGACCGTCCAAAACCTAACGGTGTTAGTATCCTTTGAATCCAAGAGGAAGGCTATGGGGAAGGTTGTGCCGATATATCCAAGGTAGAGTAGGGGTGGATGTATCGCCATCCAGATGTTTTGTAGTAGGGGATTTAAACCCCTGCCATCGGGGGCGCTTATGGGAAGCCTTTCAAAGGGATTCGCCGGGTAAGTGGCGAGGATGAGGAAAAACAGGAAGGTTTGGAGGATGAAAAATAGGGAGAATCTCCCAAGGAGTTTAAAGGCGAAAATGGTATAAACCGATAGGACGAATAGCCAGAACATTAGGGAACCCGCCTGTCCCCCCCACCAGGCGGTGAATTTATAAAAAAGTGGAAGATCCCTTGATGTGTAGTTTATAACGTAAAGGATGGAAAAATCCGAACTCAAGAGTGCGTAAAGCAAAATGAAGTTTGAAAGGAAAACGGATAGGATAACCACAATAAGGGAAGCCTTAGCAAGCCTCAAGTTTATAAAGGAAAAGATCGCGCCAAAAAGGGAGGAAATCAACCCAAGCCTCAAAAAAATCTCCCCCATCTCGTACATCACCTTTCACCTCCTATTTGTTCCCTTATGTATTCAAAGTAAGGTCTTAACCTCCTTTGGTTCTCATCAAGCGTAAATTCCAAAACGTTCTGGAAGCTCCCCCAAAAGAACCTACCCTCCCAAAAGTAATACCAGACGAGGGCATCCACGTAATACCCCCTCCTTATGGAATAAACCATTCCCCCTATTCCCACGAGGTTGGCAAGGAGGGTTTTTAAAGCCTGAAGGGGCCTTCCCGCACAAGCCAAGCCCAAACCGGGAATAAAATTCAAAATAATACAAGTGGATGGGTTTATAAGTTTTGGAAGGCGGGAGATCAGGCTATCCGAAAGAGGCGAACCATCAAAATCGAAAAAGTACGCCCTTACCAAGGTCCTATCCCTATCGGAGAAGCAGGAGGTATCTTCAACCAAGTTTATGGAACTTTCCCTCATAAACCTTGAGAGCATCAAAACAAGCTTATATCTCTTCTGTTTGCAATCCCCATCCGAGAGGTACATAATTGCCGAGGACGTATCCCCCTTTAGGGCCAAGGCTTTGGCAACGTAAAGGTTGTTCTTTATCCTTTTTGCCTCAACGTACGCTAATTCCCCATCCCCTATGGAAAGGAGGGTTAAAACCAAAACGCTATCCGTCAATTTTCGTACCTCTCTATTATCAAAGTTCCACCCTGACCCCCACCCACGCACATAGTTACAAGCCCCCTCTTCGCGTTGTAATACTCAAGGATCCCAATAAGCTTTGCGACCAAAATGGAGCCCGTTGCACCGACCGGATGCCCGAGGGCTATCGCCCCTCCCCAAACGTTCATCCTCTCATCCGGTATTCCCAGAACGTTCCTATCCACTATGGCAACCGCCGCAAAAGCCTCGTTCACCTCAAAGTAATCAATATCGGTTATCTTTAAGCCGGCCTTCCTTAATGCTATGGGGGTTGAACAGGTTGGACCCTCGCCCATATACGCGGGATGTACCGCGCCGTAAGCGTAAGAAACTATTACCGCATCTATCTTTAATCCGATCTCCTTGGCTATTTCCTCCGTGGTTATGATCATTGCTGCGGCACCGTCGTTTATTGAAGAACTCGAAGCGGGTGTAATCTTACCTCCCTCCTTGAATATTGCGGGGTACATGGATGCTATTTGCATAGTAAGGTTCGGGTTTATCCCCTCGTCCTTGTCGATGGTTTTTCCATCAACCTTTACGGGCGCTATCCTTGGGGAGAAAAGCCCCCCCTTTTGAGCTTTATAAGCCTTCTGGTGGCTCTTTACCGAAAATTCGTCCATCTCCTCCCTACTTAAATTGTATTTCTCTACGAGGTTCTCCGCGGTCCTACCCATAAGCTGATTTACAACAGGATCCGTCAAACCCTCCCAAAGCCCATCATATAAAACATCGTGCCTAAGCCTGTACCCCCACCTCGCCTTTTTCAAAAGGTAGGGAGCCCTTGACATGCTCTCCGCCCCTCCCACTAAGAGGATCCTCGCATCGTTGTTTTTTATCATCTCGTAAGCGGTGGTTATAGCCTGGATCCCGGAGGCACAATTCCTTTGTACAACAAAACCCCACTTATCATCCCCAAGAAGCTCCCTCGCAACCTTCCTCGCTATGTTCGGATGATCCGAGGGCTGTCCGATGTTCCCCACTATAACCCCATCTATAAGCTTTCTATCTATTCCTGACCTTTCCAAAACGAACTGGGCAACGAGCTTAAAAAGGTCGTAAGCTTCAAATTGGGAAAGCTGACTCCCATGACTTCCCACCGGGAGCCTGTACGCGTTTGAAATTATTATCCTCATATCGTAAATTCTAAGCCCGTTCCTTTTTCCCCCCTTATAATACCCATGGCTATGATATGGATCCTTTCCCTTGCGCGCTTGGAGGGTAGCCTGGAGGCCAAGCTCAATTCCGCACCTCCGGGTGAAAAGTTCAGGGTCCTCCTCGTCCTCAGGGATCAGCCGGATTACAAGGGTTATATGAGGAGGTACCCGAAGAGGAACAACGAGATCCTTAAGACGATCTTCGACCACGTGAGGGATCTGGCAAAGAGAACCCAGGAACCCGTAATAGAGCACATAAAGTCCCTAGGAATTACGAATTACCAGTCCTTCTGGATAAGCAACGAGATCTTCGTTGAGGCAACCGCGGATCAGATAAGGGCTCTCGCATCAAGGGACGATATAACCTACATATACGAGGAGAAGGTGATATACCTCCTTGCCAAACCTTCGGATAGGGAAGATATAAAGCCGGACGCGGTCGCATGGGGAGTTGCTAAAATAAAGGCGGATTCCGTATGGATACAATATGGAATAGACGGGACGGGCGTGATACTGGGTGTCATGGACTCGGGCGTAATGGCATCCCACCCCGCCTTAAGCGGTAAGGTAATAAAGTGGTACGATCCCCATTCGGGATCATCAACCCCCACGGACGCAGCATCATGCGACTATCACGGGACGCATGTGACGGGCACGATGGTGGGTGGGGATGGCCTGGGTCCCTTCACGGAAGATATAGGCGTTGCGCCCGGGGCTAGGGTTGCGGCGGTAAGGATCTTCGGAGGATCAGGCTGTTCATCCACAACCACAATAATAAGGAACGGTTTCCAGAGGATAGTTTCCTGGAAGGTGGATAGCGGTATAAACATAGTGGCGGTTAATAACTCCTGGGGTAGCGCCTCAACCACGGATCTTTCCTTCTGGAACGATGTTTTAGCCTGGAGGACCGCGAACATAATACCCGTTTTTGCCATAGGGAACAATGGTCCTTTACCCGGAACCGCGGGGACACCTGGGAACTTCCCAACCGTAATTGGAGTTGGGGCGACAAACAGCTCGGATCAGGTGGCGTCCTTCTCCTCAAGGGGACCCGCACCAAATACAAACCCATGGAACAACACCGCATATTGGCCCAGGAGCGACTGGAACCGTTATAAGCCCAATATTTCCGCCCCAGGCGTTTCGATCCGTTCCGCATACGGTTCGTCTGGTTATGCGAATTTTGACGGGACATCCATGGCGTCTCCCCACGTCACTGGCGCAATAGCCCTACTTTTCCAGAGGAATCCGGCCCTAACCTTCACGGATGTTTATAATGTCCTTTTGGATAGCGCGGATAGGCCTGCTCCGAGCTGCAGCTCCGTTCCTAACAACAACTGCGGTTGGGGAAGGTTAAACGTTCTAAGGGCTATAAGGGGAGTCCCCACATTAGCTGTGCCTTACATATCCATTCAAAGGGTAACCATTAGCGATCCTGCGGGCAACAACAACGGTATAGCGGATCCCGGCGAGACAGTAAACCTGATAATAACCCTGAGAAATTCCGGTGGTGTGGCGGCATCCAACACGCAAGCTGTTATATACACCTCAAATCCATACATAACCATAATTGACAACTTTGCAAATTACGGAACCATAAACCCCTCGGATACCGCAAGGAACACATCCGACGTATTTACCATAGGAATATCACCCGCGGCACCTATTGGGCTTAGGGTGAATTTTGATATGTACATAACCGCAAACGGTGGGGCATACAACGATACCCTGAACTTCTCAATAACCATAGGCTCACCCCTCAACGTATTCGTAATAGATACGGGAACCGCGGCGTTATGGATCCCCGTTAATGTTTCCGGTGCCTACCCGGGTGGCATAGGTACCGCATATGGGGATACATCCATTGCGAGAGGTTTCAAATATCCTAAAACCTCCGCAAATCTCCTTTACTACGCGGGAGTAGCCCTTGGGAACTCGCCTACCTTCGTACCCGACGGTTGGTACGACGGTGGGGATCTGAACAATTATTATGGGGGATTTATGAGAACCCCGCCATCTTACGGTGACGAGAACGGCGCGGTGGGCTATACCGCAAGCGGAATAGAACTAAGGCTTGAAGCCTACGGCCATTCTTCCTATAGGTCCAACTGGGTATTCCTGAGGTACGAGATAGTAAATACCTCCTCTTCACCCTTAAACAACCTTTATATCGGAATATTCGCGGACTTTGACATAACATATAGCACTTACTCCCAAAACTACGTTGCAAGGGATACATCCCTTAAGCTCGTTTATGTTTATCACTCCTCTTATCCCTACAGGGCGGGTGTTGCCCTCGTTGAACCCGTCTCATCGTTGGCAAACCTTAGCGCTATACACAATCCAACCTACGTTTATTCGGGAACCCCAGACTCCATAAAGTGGAAGTTCCTGAATGGGACTCTATCCTTCCCGTCCGGTTCAAGCGCGGCTGACTGGTCCGTGGTAGCCTCCGCGGGACCCTTCAACATTCCTCCTGGCGGATCCCGGGTGGTAACCTTTGCTTTCGTAGGCTTTAGCGGAACCACGGATGTATCCGAGAGCTTCGCGGATATACTACCCCCAAGGATAGTGGTTTCAAAGAACGGAAAGAATACGACTTTGAACGTTGATGTTCCTTACAAGGCGAACGTTTCCGTTGAGGTGTTCTCGCCCTCGGGTAGGCTAATTAGGGACCTCTTTAAGGGTGAGCATAAGGGTAGCCTGAGCTTTGACCTCTCAAGTTTGCCGAGGGGAGTCTACGTCGTAAAGGTTAGGGCGAACAAGAGGACGGTCATAGAGAGGGTGGTAATAAACTAAACCATAGGGGGGCCTTTGTGCCCCCCTTTTTCTTTTATTCTCAAAATATGGATAAAAACCTTATAGTGTTTGGTGATGCCCAGAATATGAAGGAAATAGGGGATGAGAGTGTTCATTTGGTCGTAACCTCCCCACCTTACTTTAACGCCCCCTTTGACTACCCAGATATGTTTGAAAGCTACGAAGAATTCTTGAGCATTATGAGGAATGTGTCAAGGGAAATTATGCGGGTTCTAAAGTGGGGCAGGGTAGCCGCCTTAGTGGTTGATGACACGTTGATAAAGGGTAAGAAATATCCTGTAGTTGCGGATATAACAAAAATATTTATTGAAGAGGGTTTTAGGTATAGGGAAAGGATAGTTTGGGTAAAGCCCGAGGGTTACATTAGGATAAGCAGGAGAAGTGGAGTCTTACTTCAAAACCCCTATCCTATGTATTACTATCCCGACAACCTTCAAGAGTCCATACTAATATTCCAGAAGGGAGAGTTTGATTATAAAAGCATACCCGAGGATATCAGGGAAGCCTCAAGGATAGATCTGGAAGAGTACCAAAAGAACAAATGGTACCTAAATGTTTGGTATATAACGAACGTATTACCCACACATAACAGACTCGAGAGGGGAATTGCGGCATTTCCTGAGGAGATACCGTATAGGTTAATAAAGCTCTTTTCTTACAAAGGTGAAACGGTTTTGGATCCCTTTATGGGATCGGGTACAACCCTAAAGGTAGCGATTGCGTTGGGGAGAAGGGCGATTGGTTATGAAATAGACCTTGAACTGCTTGATGTGATAAGGAAAAAATTAAATATTGGGCAGAGCTCTCTACTCGGAAATAGCAATGAATTTGAGATAATCCTTAGGGAGGATGCGAAACGTTTAAGAAGTAAGCTTCAGGAAAAGGTTAAACAAATTAAAAGAAGGAAATAGATGGAGATCTACGCGGAGGTAAAGGGTATAAGATATAAAGTTTTTCTGAAAAAACCCTTACCTTTTTATCATATAAACGAGATAAGTAAAGCATTGTCAGAACGAGGAAATTTTATTTTAGAAATCGATAAAGAAAATCAGATTGCTATTAGCTGGTGGGTATCTCCGAAGCGAACAAGATCCTATCCATATTCAAGGGTTTACGATACCCTATCTTTTGCGGGAAAGAAGGTAACGATAATTCCTATAATGAAAGATGAAGGAAAGGATGGGGATAGAGATTTCCTTCAGTGGGATACTATATCCTTGATGAGCTTGCTTGGGATATATACTATAGTGGGATACTATGTGGAGGCTGAACGAAATCCAAATTTTACAAACAAGATCACAAATCAAAAGTTTGACGTAGAATATTTAAAAAATGAAATTGTAAGGCTATCCTATTATCAATCCGACGCGCTACACTGGAATTTGGAGCAAATTGATAAAATTTGGGAAATTGCAAATAGGGCTCTTGACTTTTACAATAAAATTTCAAAAAACTTAGGTGTAGAAATGCACTCTATAGTATCTGCAAGAAAGCATATTGAAAAGTTATATAAAAGTAGGGAGGAGTTTATTAAAACATCACGAAATTTAGCACGAAAAGCGCAAATAAGGGAGACTTCAACTCTGCAACCCAAAGAATTTATAGCAGGAAAAAAGGGTATAATTACCATAAAAAATTACTTGGGGGGAATTTATTATTTTACTTGCGACGAAATTAAAATTGAGGGGAAGAATATATATCTAATTGAAAGCAAACATACAAGCAAAGGGCTCTTACCTTCAGAAGAGGACATAAAGGATGGGTTGTTAAAGATGGTGCTTTATACTAATCTCAAAAACGTTATGTATGAGGGTAGGGAATACAATGCTGTTCCTATTTTAAGATTAACAACAAGAAGCAAATTTAGAAAAGAATTATTGCCCAAATCAAAACTCGAAATGTTAGAGGCTTTAGAAAAAGAAGCGGAATATAATGGTTTTAAGATAGAAATCTCAAGTGTATAAAACTCCCTTATTATAACCGCTTGCTATCGGAGTTCCTCGCATCTTTAAAGGAGCACCACATAATCTTTAACCTATTCTCATATTTGACCTTTCGGTCCGCTTTGGCTTTCTTCTTTTCTTTCACATTAACCTACTTACTTTTGGGATGGTTCATTAAGAAATATCGGACGAGGTTTTACGAGAGGATCTCGGAGGATGTTCCGGAAACTCATAGGAAAAAGGAAGGAACACCATCCTCAGGAGGGATCATTTTTATCCCTGTTGCGATCATATCCACCTTGTTATGGACAAAACCCGTCCTCGAGGTTATACTATCTATCACCGCAACGCTAGTTATGGGGGCTATGGGCCTATTTGACGACATTTCAAAGCTTAGAAGAAAGGATAAAAAAGGAGGAATCAGGAAAACCTATAAGCTTCTCTTTCAGCTTGGGCTTGGGATCCTTTTCTCTTTCGGTGCCCTTTATATCTTCGGTGAAAAGGCATTTTTAACCCAATTCCTCTTCTTCAAGAATTTCTTCATAAACATCGGGATATTTTACTTCGTGTTCGTCGCCTTGGTTATAGCGGGAACATCAAATGCGGTGAATTTAACGGATGGGCTTGATGGCCTTGCGGCGGGCGTGGTGATTTTCCCCTTGGCTATTTTGGGGCTTGTTGCGTATATTGAGGGGAATTCCAAGCTCGCAAGCTATCTAAACGTCCTTTATATTCCCAACGCGGGGCATTTAGCGGTATTTGCCTCCTCCCTTGCTGGTTCCCTTTTAGCTTTCCTTTGGTATAACTCGCATCCAGCGGAAATTTTTATGGGTGATACGGGTTCCCAAGCTTTAGGAGGTGCATTGGCTTCCCTTGCGGTTTTAACCAAGCAGGAGATCTTGCTCGCAATAGCTGGAGGGGTTTTGGTTTTGGAAACCCTTTCCGTCGCCTTGCAAATAGGCTACTTTAAGATAACGAAGGGCAAGAGGATCTTTAAGAGGGCCCCATTACACCATCATTTTGAAGAGCTCGGGTGGCCGGAAAGCAAGATAGTGGTAAGATTCTGGATAGCGTCAATACTTTTTTCTTTACTCGCCCTGATCACCCTGAAGATCCGCTAAATCCAAAAACTCCAAATACCTCCTCAAAATTTTGTCATAAGAGTACTTCCCGTAAATCCCCCCACTTATTTCCCTTCCCCGAAACTCCCCCTTTTTGATCCTCTCATAGCACTTTAATATACCTTCCGCCAAGGATGATGGGTCCCTACTTTCCACCAATACGGAATTCCCAGAATCCAAAAAATCCCTCGGACCCCCGCTATCAAACCAAACCACGGGTTTCCCCATGGCCAAAGCTTCCGCTATAGCATAACCGAAGGTTTCCCTTACACTCGTTGATACCAGGATCCCCGAGCATCTTAAAATATTCAGTGTCCTCTGATGGTCCAGAGGTCCAAGGTAGATGGCGTTGTTTAAGGTTTTTAACTCTTCAAGAAAAAGGGAGAAATAGCTATCTCCAAAATTTCTCCCTACGAATACAAAGAAAAAATCCTTCAGAATTTTCGCGCTTTCCAAAACCACCATAGGATCCTTGTTGGGGGCTATGCTACCTATGAAAACCACCAACCTTGAATACCTCGATTTTCCCTCAAGATCCGGAAGGGGATTTCCCAAAACAGAGGGCTTCAAAAAAAATTTTTTTCTCAACATTTCCGCCTGCCAAGAGCTTAAGGCGGCAACCTTCCTCGCGGATTTAAAAACCAAAAGGCTCAAAAACCAATTCATCCCATCCCATATCCTATCCGAATGTTCAACTACGTAAAACCCCTTAAAGAACCAAAGGAGGGCTAAACCCTGAGGGAGGCCCATATGCAGGATCACCCTCTTGGGCTTGAAAAAAATCAGGTTCTTTAATGTTAGTAAAAACTGGAAGAGGATAGCAAGGGGAAGAAAGATAAATCCAAATCCTACCCTGTAAGGAATTATAAAGGCCTCAACCTCCACATCCCCATCCTTCCACCTCTCATACCCAAACCTATCCAACCTTATCAAGGTTTGAACTCTAACCCTAAAGAGCCTTGAAAGGGCATATGCATGATGCCTGAAAAATACGCCTTCGTAGGGTTTATACCTGTTTGGGTAAAAGTCGCAAATAAACAGGATCCTATTTGACCCCATACCTTGAAAGATTTTTCAAGATTTCTTGAACTTTCTTTTGCCTGTAAGGGTCCCTTTCCTCTTTCGCCAGCTTTCTCGCCATCTCAAAATTCTCCCTCGCTGAATCTTTTTCCCCCATCTTCCTATAAGCCTCACCCATCTTCAGGAAAACCTCCGCCAAGCACACTTTACATTTCCCCTTCCTCCTTCTTATGTCCTCCAATATCTCCCTATACACCCCCACCTCCTCCTTATACATACCCGCCTCCCTATAAGCGTAAGCCAAGATCCACCTAAATGTCCTGCTCTGCGGAAACATCCTAAGGGCCATCTTGGCGTATTTTACCGCTATTCCGGGTTTTTTATCAAAAGAATACATATAAACGAGGGCGGCGTATGCCAAGGGCTTTGTAAAGATACCGTTTTCCGAAAGTTTCACCATATTTATCCCTTCCTCCTTCTTCCCCCTTGAAAACGATATATAACCAAGGGCAAAGGTGTATATCCCCAAGGGTAGATATGTATCATAAATTTCGGGATTTTGCGCCCTTATCTCGTTGAAGAGGTTGAAAGCGACGTTTCCCAAGCTCAAAGCCTTTAATATATCCCCCCTCCTCCCGTAAAAGATCGCACCGACGGAATTTGCAACCGCAACGAATACCTTGTTCCTCAAGTTATCTTGTGGTAAGGAAACCAAGGTGTCCAAAAGCGCCAAAAATTCTTCCCTCCTATACTCCGTTAGGTTATCCGTCATATATAGCTCCAGGAAAGCAAGTTTCAAGCATCTTAAAAGATTCCCATCCAATTTCCCCATGAAACCCCTTAAGGAAGCCTCAAAATCTTCAAACCTCTCGTTGTAAAGGAGTTTTGAAAGGCTATCCACCGCCTTTATTTCAAAATCCTTAAAAACCGAGAAGAGAAGGATCATCTTCCGAAGAGGGAGGGGTAGTTTATCCCGAATCTTAAGCGGTAGTAAAGCCTGAGGGATATTAGGGTTAAAAGGGAGGGGATAAGGAAGGGTGGATACTTGAAAATTAAAAGGAGGGTAAAAACGAGTCCCGATACCCTATATGCGAGCTTTGCGTAAAAATCTTTCCCCCCTTTGAAAGATGCGAAAACGTAGAAGGGTAGGGAGAGGGCCGAAACCCAAAAC
Source organism: Candidatus Caldipriscus sp. (assembly GCA_049414445.1). Taxonomy (GTDB): domain Bacteria; phylum Hydrothermota; class Hydrothermia; order LBFQ01; family LBFQ01; genus Caldipriscus. Next base: position 13,026 of record JBMSAP010000022.1, read on the forward strand.
ATAAGGGGATTATTCTTTGAAAATATTAGAGCGAAAAGGACCATAAAGGAAGCGAGTGTGGATGTTAAACTTTCCCCCAAAAATACCCCCGTTGTTATCAGATTTTCCTCCCTATCTCCGGGAATGTCGGGTATTGTGGTGTTCAGGTAAAGGGCGCAAACAGCGAAAAAGTAAGGTAAAAAAAACTCCCAAATCCTCCAAATATTTACCCCGCTTGAAACCAAACCGGCACCCAGGTTCAAAACCGCGTACCCCAACGCGTTTGATAGCATGTCCAAAAAGGGCCTACCTTTAAACCTAAAGGGGGGAAGGGAGTAAAGGGTTCCGACAAGAAAACCGAAAAATAACAAAATCAAAAATTCCAAATTTACCAAAGCTCCAAGAATAAAGGAAAAGATCGCCAAAAACGCGGAAAAGATGGATGCGGATCTCAAAGATATATAACCCTTCGGGAGTAAGAAGAGCTTATCGTTCTTACTGTCGGATCCTAAGTCAAAAATTTGGTTCAAAACGTAAATGTATGCGCTTATTAGGGTTGCGGAATTTAGAGCGATCCAAAACCTTGGGTCTTTCGGAATATGGAAATTTGGGGAAAGGTCC
>JBMSAP010000023.1:0-9092 GCA_049414445.1 Candidatus Caldipriscus sp.
TCCACCGTCGGATGTCTGTTGAACGGACCAAGCCGTATCAGCACCTGTTCCCCCGTAAGTTTTAGCCCATTGTATGTTCCCGTTCGCATACGTCTTCACAACGAAAAAATCAGCCCCGCCCGCACCGAAGGAAGTTGTATAACCCGCCACTATGTATCCACCGTCTGATGTCTGTTGAACGGAAAAAGCCAAATCAGCACCTGTTCTCCCGTAAGCTTTAGCCCATTGTAAGTTTCCGAATTCATCAGTCTTGATGAGGAAAACATCAACACCGCCTGCACCGAAAGAACGTGTCCTCCCCGCCATTATGTATCCGCCGTCGGATGTCTGTTGAACAGAAGAAGCCCAATCATCATTTGTTCCCCCGTAGCTTTTTGCGAATCTTACTACCTGGGCGTGAGCGTACTGTGTGAATAGGGCAACAAGAGACACACTTAAGAGGGCTAACATTAGCCCCCTGCTCCATAGCGCGTAAGTGCGTAAAAGGTAACTTTTCATAGTCGAAATATTATAACTCTGTCCAATTCCCCTATTGCCCCCTTAAAAAGGGTTATTCCCACTTGGTAATAGCAAAACAGAGCGAGGATCAATAAAAAAGGGGGTAGGCTTTCACCCACCCCCAAAAAGGTTTTAAGGGTTTTTTTATCTGATCACCACCTTCTCCCTCAAAACCTTTCCACCCGATACAACCTCCACAAAATAAACACCCCTTGAAAGCTCAATTTTAACATCGTTCTTACCCCTTATGGACTTAACTATAACCCCGCTCACATTATAAACCCTCACCTCAAACTCTCCAGATTTGGTAATTTTTATCCCGCCTTTGTATGGCATTATAAGACCACTTACAGGTTTGCATGATTCTGAGATGGATAAGGGGCAAGGTTCGTAAACTGTTAAGGTTGGAGATGTAACGGTTGGAGATGGGGAATTAATGGTTGGGTTTGGAGAAGAAACGGAAGGAGAAGGTGTAGTTACCGTCGGTGAAGGTGTTGTTTCCGTTGGGCTTGCATTTTGAATTATTGAACACGAACCTATATTTCCGTCTACATCCGTCTTCACAAGGAAAGCATCCCAACTACCCGCTCCGAAGGACCGTGTCCTACCCGCCATGATGTATCCGCCATCAAATGTTTGTTGAACGGAATAAGCTTGTTCATCACCTGTTCCCCCGTAAGTTTTAGCCCAGATTATGTTCCCGTTCGCATCAGTCTTTATGAGGAAAGCATCATAACCGCCCGCACCGAAGGAAGATGTATAACCCGTCAGGATATATCCACCGTCTGATGCCTGTTGAACATAATAAGCACCATCCTCATATATTCCCCTATAAGTTTTAGTCCAGATTATGTCTCCGTTCCCATCTGTCTTTATAAGGAAAATATCATAACCGCTCGCACCGAAGGAAGTTGTTAAACCCGCTACAATATATCCACCGTCAGAAGTCTGCTGAACGGAATAAGCATAATCATAGTTCGTTCCCCCATAAGTTTTAGCCCATATTATGTTTCCGTTTGCATCCGTTTTAATGAGGAAAATGTCATGACCGCCCGCACCGAAAGAATTTGTAGCACCTGCCACAATATATCCACCGTCCGAGGTCTGTTGAACAAAATAGGCATCTTCATAATTCGTCCCCCCGTAAGTTTTAGTCCAAATTATATTTCCGTTAGCATCCGTTTTGATGAGAAGAAAATCATAACTGCCCGCTCCGAACGAATTCGTAGCACCCGCCAAGATATATCCGCCGTCTGATGTCTGATGAACGGAACGAGCCCACTCATCACCTGTTCCCCTGTAAGTTTTAGCCCAAATTATGTTTCCGTCTGCATCCGTTTTGATGAGGAAAATATCCAAACCACCCGCGCCGAAGGAATTTGTCCCACCTGCTACAATATATCCACCGTCAGACGTCTGCCGAACGGAATAAGAAAACTCACCCCCTGTTCCCCCGTAAGTTTTAGTCCAAACTATGTTTCCATTTTTATCAGTCTTGATGAGGAAAATATCATAACTACCCGCACCGAAGGAATCTGTATAACCCGCCAGGATATATCCACCGTCTGATGTCTGTTGAACGGAAGAAACTTCATCCCAACTCGTTCCCCCATAAGTTTTAGCGAAAGATTTAACTGACATTGGATTAGGCGAAAAATAAGGACATCCAAAACTTTCCGCAAACACCTTTGACCAAAAACCCAAAGCAAAAGAGCCTGAAAGAACCAAAATTACCCCTCTCATACGGATGATATTTTATGCGTGTTTAACTCCCATCTGATACCCTTTACCTTAGGAGAATGGCCCAATTACCATCCTTAAAATTCAAACATGAAAACTTTTCTCAAGTTTTTGGTCTTCCTCACCTCCCCGATATGGCTTTTATTCGCCTTGTTGCTTGTTCCCATCATAGTCCTGTTTTCGGTCTTGCTCGCAATAATATCCCTTCCCTTTGCCCTCATTTTTGCCATAATTTTGCTCCTGATCAGCCTACCTACGTCCTTGTTCTTGGGTGTAAAGTTCGGAAGGTGGAAGAAAGAAAAGGAAAAGGTAACAATATCCGAAAGTAAGGGGGAGGTGTCCTTGAAGGGTAAGAATTACGAGGTTGAGATATTGGAGGGTGTGGAGATTGGGGTTTTAAGCGTGGAGGTGGGTAAGATTTTGAGCAGGGGGAATGTCTCGGAGATGAAGTTAGGGGTTGGGGAGGTGGAGAATAGGGGGTACATAGGAGGTTTGGATCTGGGTGTGGGTGAGGTGGAAAATTACGGGAAAATAGGTAAGGTGAAATTGGGGATCGGAGAGGTTTCAAACAAAGGGGAGATAGGGGAGGTTTATGTGGGGATAGGCGAAGTTGAGGATAAGGGTAATATTGGGAACGTAAAGGTGGGGTTGGGGGAATACAAGTGGAAACGTTAAGTTCTGTAATACATTTTCACATCCGCCCTTTGGGTTAGTATGGCAATAATAAGGGGTGTTAGCCAGATTATTGATATATCCGTCGGCGTAAATCCGTAAATTAACCAAAGGATAAACCAAATCTCGGATACCCCGTGTATCCCAAAAGCCAACAGACGAATTGCCCATGCCCTATCAAGGGTTGCTGGTGGCAAGGTGAATAGGGTATTCAGAATCCCAAGGAGAACATATTCAAAATTGAAAAACATAGAGAGCCTTTTCGTTGGATCCACTTCGGAAAAGTTAACGAGGGCGTAGGATAAGAGGGGGGAAATAAGGAGCAAAATTACCATCAAAATCGGATAGGTTCTATACCCCTCCTTCCATAGGTAAGAAAACGTTCCCAACATAAGGAGGATGTAAGCGGTGAAGTATAGAAAGTCCCCCAAATAGTAGAAGGATAGGGGGATCTGGAGGGAGTTTATGGCGGAATATAGGGATAGGGAGAAAAAGCCCAGAGCCCAAAACCTCTCAAAATACCTCCCTTCAACGAACGTTAAAATTCCCGCAAAAAGATAAACGAAAAACCCCATCCAATAAACAAAGTTCTCGCTCAAGCTCCTCATATAGGGTGATATTGCCATAGCGGATAAAACGAAGAATGCAAAAACCACTTTCCAGGTTTTCATCTCATTATTACGAACCTGGTAAAGGCCTTTACCTTCTCCTTACCTGACCTCGCATCCACAACCGCCACGTATATCCCGTTTGCAAGGCGGTATGCGGTACTTATCTCAACGGAGTTAAAGCCCGGATTCAAAGTTTTCTTCATCTCATCAACGATCAAACCCGTGGGCGTGTATATTTTTATGCTTACTTCCGCCTTCTTGGTTAGGTTGAATGTTATATAGAATTTTCCGTTCCTGTAAGGATTCGGGTATGCCAATAAATCCAAGATTTTTAGGCTATCACCCGAAAACTCCAAATCCCAAACGTTATAACCCCTCACCCCCTTTGCGGATGTTATTGAGACGCCCAACCTGTGTTTTCCGGGAGAAGATGAAAAATCAAGATCATAATAAGCTTCCGCCAAGGTATCGTTCAGGACCTTAACTTCCAGAATTTCGCTCCTTAGATTATCTATTAGAATCCTGGGGGGTGAAGCGTTATCCCCGGATGTCCTAATATCAAAGCCTTCCTTGCTTTCAAATAGGAATTTCAGTCTAACCTTTGAAGGTAAGAACATACCGTTTTCAAGGGGAATATCCCCATAATACCCATAGACCTTAGGTTTGTAGGATCCTAAGCTTGAATCTATCTTAGATATGGGATATAAAGCGGAATAACCCCTATCGCCATCCCACCAATTTAACAAAGCCTTTTGTGTCGGTGTATCCGAAGATGTTAAAAGCCCCCTAAGAGGGACCCAGAATCTAACCGTATCCCCGGGAACATCACCATAAAATAGGGGAGCCCTACCTTTGGCGTATGGGTATTTTATCGGGAGGCAGTTAAAAGAAACGGTATCCCATTCGGGAATATCGAAAACCCCGAGCTTCCCCTTAGGGACGTAAGCCCAATTTTTGGCGCCCCTTTTGAGGGTGTCCGAAGGGACGGGAGCCAAACTGTCCGGAAGCTTTAGCATAATTGCGGGATCCCCAAGTAAAACATAGTATTTATCGTTCTTGCCGACTAAGGAAAGGTACCCCAAAGGTGCTTTTCCGTAAGTTGAGAGATAATTATACATAGCCCTGGCGTAAAGGGCGTTACTTCCCGCAAAGGCTAAGGCTGTTGTGGATAAAACCGCTATACCCCTGTTCCTTTTCAGCATAAGCTCTTCACCGAGGACGTGTACCGGATCCGTCCTATCGTAAGCTCCCACCTTGCATGATAGGACGGTTATAAAGCTCTCCCTACCCTTAGTGTTTATTTTACCCACATCGCTTAGGGTTAAAAGTCTTTCGTGCGCCATCTGTACCGGGTTTCCGTGTATGAAGAAGCTAACCATGAGAACGCCGGAATTTAAAATTTTTATCAGATCGGATGTTGCGGATGGTTTTACGGAACCCTCAAGGGGATACTTCTGAAGCAAAAAGGGTATGGTGTTTATTCGGGGGGAGATTACGGGCCTGACTCTGTATAGGACGTCGTATGTATGGAAGATTTCGCAGGATGTGGGACTTTCGGACCTTTCATCATCCGCAACGAGTAAAACGTTATACCTCCATATCCCATCGTTTTTAAGGTTTTCATAATCTATGACTTTTTCGATGTACTCGGAGAGCTCCGTGTTATCCCTTACGGGTATCCTACCGAGGGCTATGTCGGAGTACCCGTTCCCGTCAAAGTCCCCATAAAAGTCGTCGTATGCGCCGAAGTTATCAAGATTCACCGAAAGGCTTGAGTCTATCGGGTAGTACGGCGGAACCTGCTTTGGGAAAGCTGAACCGGAAAAATTCTTATAATCGTAATTCCCATCCCCAACGAGAACCGCGTACTTTGGCTTACTTGGATCCCTCAAATAGATGTTATACAAAAAGTTCCTTATGGCAACGGGATCGGGATTTCCAAGGGAAAACTGGGTGTATATATCCTCTATGTTCGCCCAAGCGGTGGAGACGTTAGAATACTCCCACCTTGAGCCGTTAAATATGGGGGTTTTCCCCGATCTAAAGTCCAACAATCTCCTAAAGGTACCCGAAAATTCCCTTGATCCTACAGCGACGTAATCGGCGGATAGGGAATAGAGGTCTTCGGAAATGTTCAAAATCTCAAGGGATATGGGCCTTCTGGCAAAGTTTGATATGTATATCCTCGCCCATCCGTTTGATGAATCGTTTATGAAAAGATTTCCGGAGGAGTATGTGTAGCTTTCAATTATCTTGGGTTCGTAGGGGTTTGTGATGTCCCAAACGAAAACGGGCCTTCCCCCTTTCAAATTCAAGGTAAATCTACCCGAGGAATTCACAAAGAAGAGCCCCTCGTTCCCGTAACTTCCATTCGAAACATAGGAAACTTCGTAATAATCTAAGTACAGGGTTTGGGAGCCAAAGAAGGGCTTTAGGATGTACTCTAAGGTGTTGTTTGTGGAAAGGGGAGGGGAACAGCTTAGGGTGGCGAAGGTCCTGACCCTCACGTAAGCGGAATCGCATATTTGTCCGTTTATCCTTACCCAGAGCCTGGCGGATGTGTCGGAAAATTCACCGTTTGCAACCCTAGTTTTGAAGGATATACCGGATAAGATGTCGGATAAATTAAAATTATATGTATATATCCTGTCCGGGTCCGAGGCGGTCCTTGACATTTCCCTACCCAACCAAACCCTACCCTTCTTTCCCGGATTGTTTATATTCTCCTCAAACCTATAAAACCTTATGGGCTGTGCGGAAGGCCCCGGGGGAAAATTTACGATGGTTATCCTTTTGCCGGTTTCCCCGCCCAAACCCAAAAAATAATACGTCGTATCCGTATAAGGGTTCTCAAAGTAAGAGATGTTCCCACCGATCACCCTAAACCCTTTTTGGGATTCCCCCCAAAATAGTATCCTCTGTCCCCCCTCATCTATCCATATGGGAATTTCGTAAGGGAAATTGAAAGTTGTGGAAAGGTTGGACCTAAGGGTGTCAAGTAGGGCGATCATCTTTATGGTATTCCTTGGGTACGAGTTTATGTTTATCCCCAGTTTTGAGAGTTCGGAGAAGGGGATTTCGTATATCCCGCTTTTTGTAATCTTGATCTTTATCCAAACTTCCGCCTTTGAAAACGGATTTTTGGGTAAAGAATGGGGTTTTGGGAGATCATAATCAACCCAGTCTGGGTTTGGGTTTAAAACCCCGGCAAGCTTGAGGTGCGTCCTAAAATCATTCGATGGTCTTCCCTTAAACTTCGGTTCGGGGAAATTTACGTAAACCCTCCCATCTCTATAAACCCTTATATCCAAGTACCTAACACCGAAGGACATCCCCTCTTGGTACGAGCATGAATCACAGGAAACCGTGTAAGGGACCCTCGGAGGGATCTGAACCTTATAAGTTTCAAAAGGTTTGCCGTTTAAAACTACATCAAACCATACCATTTATCCGAAAATTCCCGTAATTGTCGGCAACCATTGGTCAAATAGGAAGTATATCCTACCAAGGAGCAACGAGATCCTACCCATAACCGTATATCCAAACGAGGCCCCGAAAGCTACCATTATGAATATTATTCCCAACCTGACGATGGGTTTCATAATACCCTTATGTTCGGTGGAGAAGAAAAAGTACATTATCGAGGTTATTACGCCCAGGACGAAAACCCAATTTGAGAACACCTGCCAAAAGTCTTCCCCCCATATGGGTAAAAATGTCGCCCTTATCTGCGGGTATATGAAACCCTGAAAGGTTGCGGTCAAACCTATACCCGTATATATACCTATGGTGTAAGCGAGGGGGAAGAGGGCTATCCACCTGAAATCCCTCACTACCGGTATATACCCGAAGATCTCAAGCTTGGTTATGATCATTAAGCCCAAAATTATTCCCAAGATAACAGAAAACTGACCCCATGAAAGGAAGGCTACCTTCTGTCCGAATAGGGTGATCTCCCCAAGCTTAAAAATTAAGTACTTCTCGTCCAAAAGCCCCCCCTTTATCTGGGGCCATATCGCCTGCTGTATGGTATTTACCAAGCCATAACCCGCGGAAACCCCAACGAATATGTGCTCCGCAAACCTATAAATTGGGTTTTCCTTGATTACCAAAGATAAAATTGCTAGGGTAAGAAAGGCCGCTATCCAAATTCCAAGGATATCCCAAAAGTTCATTTCTTTTGTTTCTTCAGATTCTCAACCTCCCTGTATAGGATCTCGTAGTTCTTTTCAAGAGCCTTTACCCTACCCACCGCGTTTGAGACCTCCCCCTTCGCCTCGCTTATCTCCCCCCTGAGCCTGTTCATCTCTATCTCTAGCTTCTCTATCCTCTTCTCAAGCTTTTTAACATCCGCCCCGCTTGAGCAAGAAAGGAAAAGAATTGGTAAAATGGCAAGGAGAAACTTCATAGCCAATCCAAACCCTTGTACCTAAAAGCGTAAAGCCAACCCCCAAGTAGGATAAAAACGAAAACCAAAACCGCCCAAAAGGATATCACGGGATAAACCGCCTCATAGGAGACCAACCAGGGCAAAAAGAAGGCTATCTCAACGTCGAAAAGGATAAACATAAGGGCTATGGGGAAAAACCTTATAAAATATTTCTTTTTTGCCTCATCAAGGGGTACTTCCCCGGATTCGTAGGGTTCGTACTTTTGGGGCTCGGGAATGGACCTAGGACGCAGGAGCTTGTATATCAAAAGCATACCCGCTATAGCGAGGAAACCGAGTATAAGGAATATCCCTAAACCCGCGAGGCTTTCCCAGATGTTTTCCAAGCTCCCCGGGCAGGATTCGAACCTGCGACCCCCCGGTTAACAGCCGGGTGCTCTACCTGCTGAGCTACCGGGGAACCTGAAGACGGATATTATAAGGGGGAAAATTGCCCTCTTATAATTCCCAACTATGGCATACGTAAGATATAGCGTAGAGGATGGTGTGGCAATTTTGGTGATAGAGAACCCACCGGTAAATGCCCTTTCAAAGCCCGTCATGGAGGAGCTGGATAAAGCCCTTGACGAGATAAGGGATAACCATTCCGTTAAGGTTGTAATATTGACCGCGGCGGGGCAGATAGCGTGGATAGCTGGGGCGGACATAAACGAGATAGAAAAGCTCAACACCAAGGAAGAGGCATATCAAGTCGTAAAACAGGCGCAGGGTATAGTGAATAAGCTTGAGAACCTTGGGAAACCCTCAATAGCCGCGATACATTCCCTGTGTCTCGGAGGGGGTTTGGAGCTCGCGCTCGGTTGCACCTTCAGGATAGCGGGGGATAAGGCGAAGTTCGGACAGCCGGAGATAAACCTTGGGATAATTCCGGGGATGGGGGGAACCCAGAGGCTTACGAGGTTGGTGGGTAAAGTAAACGCCCTAAGGCTCATCCTAACTGGGGAGCAGATAACCGCCCAGGAGGCCTTCAGGATAGGTTTGGTGGATGCGGTGGTTCCAAGCGATAGGGTAATTATGGCCGCAAAGGACTTCGCTAAGAGGATCGCCCAAAAGGGCTTACCTTCAATTAGGGCAGCTTTGAGGGCGGTTTATGAGGGGGAGGATCTACCTTTGAACGAGGG
>JBMSAP010000024.1:0-2191 GCA_049414445.1 Candidatus Caldipriscus sp.
AGCCATTCTAGGTTTGTTTGCATATTGTTCTCGTATGATCGCCAAAACCCGCCCCAAAGCAAACCGCAAAACCGTACCTTGAAGTATCCCCCCTTCGTCCCCTTTATAAAGCGGATACCCCCTGAGGGACATCGTTGGGAGGCGGTAGATCCTTCTCGTGCCAACCACCACAAAACCCCCAATCATGCTCGCGTTTCTACCCCAATAACCGAGCTCGCTTCCACACTCAAAGTTCCCCCTTTGGTTTTCTCCTTATAACTTTTTCCCAAAAATACGAACATCCCAAGGAATCAAGGGAGTAGTTTAATAAATAAAAAAATGGGGCCGGAGGGACTCGAACCCCCAACCCACGGATTATGAGTCCGCCGCTCTGCCGATTGAGCTACGGCCCCCTGAGGTGGATATTATAAGGGTGAAAGGTCCCCCACTATGAGCTTAGCTACCCTCCCCCCCACCTTCACGAAATATACCCCCCTCTTTAACTTAACGTTACCCTTACCCTTAAAGATCAACCTGCCCGAAACATCATAGATTTCTTTGTAAGTTTCTTCGTCCAAAGCTTCCGAAACGTTTAATGGATTCCTGATGATCCCAACATCATCAAGGGAGATGTCGGTATCCCCAAAATCGCTCACCCCCACAAACCTGATCTGAACCGTATCGCCAGATAATACGGGAAGCGGTAATATTACCCTCCTCCAAGTGCTCACATCACCTGAGAGCCAAGAAAGGAGCGTCCAAGGGCTCCTTTGAGTTCTGTAATAAACGAGGAGATAATCAAAGTTTCCTCTAAGCGCACCATATCCGTTCCACCACCAGAAGGAGAGAACGGGGTTGGATGGGGCTATTATTTTTGGCGAGATAAGGGCGGAGGAGTCACCGGAAAGTAGTGTGTAAGATGTGAATTCCGCAAAGCCGTACCTGGATATTCCAAATGGAGGGGCTATCTCAGAGCTTGAAAAGTTATTCCCCCTCACCCAACCCGTACCTTCCACCTTCCAACCCAAGGGAGGGAAGAATTCCCCCTCAAAGTTCTCAACGAAGGGTGCGTAGAACACCCTTGAAATCGGTACAATACCCTCAAAATAGTTATTTCCCAAGGAGGAATCCCTAGAAAGTTCGACGAAAACCTTGAAATAGCCGGAATATGGGGGATTAAACGTAAAATTCAGGGAATCCGCGGAACCTATGGGTATTGTTAAGGTGGTATCCTTTGAATATACGAGGCTTAGGGAAGGGTATGATAAAACGCGTAACCTTAAGGTACAGGGGGAGGAAATAGAAGAGCTGTCGTCGTATAGGAAAACCTTGATATTACAGGGGGAACCGAGCTCGCACTCCGAAAACCTAAAGCCCGCTATCCCGATGTTCCACCAATTCGTAGGCCTTTTAAGCTTTAACCTGGCTTTCAGGGATGGGCTGTAATAGCTTGATGTGTCAAGGTTTTGGGGCCACCAAGCTAAGTACCTCCCATTCCTCCCATCCTTGTAATATAACGAGATTTTAAAAGCCTTTCCGCTACCCGTTTTTATATAAGATGGGTCCCCAATAACTTCAAAGTTCCCAAAGGGAATTTTCGCCTCATATACGCCCAAACTATAGCCAAAATTTGAAAACCTATCCCTCCTAGGATATACCCAGGATCCCCCTATCTCGCGGGTAGCCCACCATTTTGACGGAGAAGGATAAAGGAGGTTCTCTCCCTCCCCACTTTCCCAAAATCCGTCCCCATTATCGTTTATTATGAAGCCAAAGGCATCCTCCGTGTTGTAAGTACTATCGGAAACCCTTAGGGCAAGGTAAACAAAGCTTCCGTCGTGCTTGACAAAGAGCTTGGCATTTCCCGTATCAACCGGTGAAGAACCCTTACCCGCAAAGTTCGATACGTCTATTACCAGGGCGTCGGACCACTCGGATGGGTTAAAGATCCCGTCTATTGTAGGGGAGATCCTTGAATATGGTATTACCGTATCCATCACGGGCTGGGGATAAACCCTAAAATATACAACGAGGGAATCGTTTTCCGGAACGCTATCCCCATCCGCCCTAACCCTAAAAACCCCCCTCATATAACCCACAGTATCGAGGACCCACATCCTGAAACCTACCTCAATTGTGGTATCGGGGGGAAGTGTTAAGGGTTGGGAATCCACATAAACCGTAGAACTTCCAAGATAAATTCTAAGGATCC
>JBMSAP010000025.1:0-11237 GCA_049414445.1 Candidatus Caldipriscus sp.
GAGACGGTTTATGTGCGTTATAGGTTTGGGGAATTGGAAGTTGGGGAGTATAACGTTTCCGTTAAAGCTTGGAACGATTATGTTGAGAGGTCATCTGGGCCTTTCATAATCAAGGTCAAAAGTATAGGATTTTTGGATAAGGAGAACGTTGTGATTTATCCGAACCCGGCAAAGGGGCAGGCTAAGTTGAGGGTGATATTTGGGGCGAATACGAATGCGGTGATTGAGGTTTTTGACCTGAAAGTGAAAAGAGTTTATCATATGGAGGGGAGCTTTGATGGGTTTAAGACGTACGAATTTGTGCTTCCAAAACTTCCTACGGGGCTATACCTTGTGAGAATTAGAGCGGGCGATAAAAAGGTGGAAAAGTGGTTCTCGGTGATTAAATAAGTTTCCACCTTAAAATTTCCGAGCAATGAGGGATGTTAAAGGGGAGGATTTTTACAAGGAAATTGAAAATGGAATTGTGGTTTTGGATATTTGGGCGGATTGGTGCAGGCCTTGTAAGGCAATAGAACCCCACCTCAAGGAGCTTGAGAGAGAATATCCAAATGTAAAGTTCCTTAAACTAAATGCGGACGAGTATCCAGAAATATTACAGGATCTCGGTGTAATAAGCATACCAACGGTGATATATTTCAAGAACGGAAAGGAGGTTGGAAGGATCGTGGGAGCACAACCCAAGCAAAAATTTAAACAAACATTGGAGGAAATACTATGAAGCACGTCTTTAGGAAGTACGACATAAGGGGTATATATCCGGATGAGATTAACGAGGATTTTGCTTACAGGTTGGGTGTGGCTTTCGGTAAGATATTGGAAAGTTTGGGTGGAAGCATAGTGGTGGTTGGTGGGGATGTTAGGAAGCATACCCCACCCTTGAAGGAAGCCCTTATAAGGGGCCTTAGGCATATGGATATTAAGGTTATGGACATTGGAACCTGCCCAACACCCGTTATGTATTTTGCATCTAAGAACTTACACGTACATGCGGGGATACAGGTTACCGCAAGCCATAATCCGAAGCAATACAACGGTTTTAAGATCGTTATGGGTGGCGAACCTTTTTATGGCGAGGATATTGAGAAGCTTTACCATGTCTTCTCCGATCCCCATCTATCTCCGAAATACCCTTACCCAAACGGGAAGCTCGTAAAGGAGGATGTTTTGGAAAGTTATATTATCTGGATGACGAAAAGCATTGAGATAGACAAGAAGTTTAATTTTGGGATTGATGCGGGAAACGGAACCGCGGGTCCCGTAGTTGAAAAGATTTACTCCAAGCTCGGGCTAAAGTTTGAGGGGATATATATGGAACCCGATGGGGATTTCCCAAACCACCTACCCGACCCCACCGTACCGGAATATATGAGGGATTTAGCAGGACTCGTTAGAGGAAAAAAATTGGATTTCGGATTTGGATTTGATGGGGATGCGGACAGGCTCGGATTAGTTGATGGAAACGGTGAAATGGTCTTTGCGGACAAGATCTTAGCCATTTTGGCAAGGCAGGTTTTGAAAGAACTTCCTGGCTCAACGATAATTATGGATGTGAAATGCTCAAAGGGGGTGAAGGAGTACATAGAATCCCTCGGTGGGAAGGTTTATATGTATAAAACCGGCCATTCCCTGATAAAGGCGAAGATGAAGGAGATGAACGTACCCCTTGCGGGAGAGATGTCCGGGCATATATTCTTCAATTACAGATTTTTCGGGCACGACGACGCAATATACGCCTCCCTTAGATTCCTTGAGGTTCTCTCAAAGGAGGGAAAAAGCCTTGAGGAGCTGTTAAAGGAAATCCCAGAATATATCTCAACACCCGAAATTAGGGTTGAGGTTTTAAACGACGAGGTGAAGTTTAGAATAGTGGATGAGCTCGTTGACGAGTTCAAGAGGGAGGGATATCCGGTTATAGATATAGATGGGGCGAGGATAGAGTTTGAGGACGGGTTTGCCCTAGTTAGGGCTTCCAACACTCAGAATGTACTGGTTCTAAGATTTGAGGCTAAAAGCGAGGGGAGGCTTGAGGAGCTGAAGGAGCTTGTTTTCAAGAAGCTTAGAAGATACAAAGAAATAAACCTTGAAAGTCCCGCGCATTGAGTACTTGGGTTTGGTTCCGTATAAGATCGCTTGGGATCTCCAGCATAGGATCCATGAAGAGGTTTTGAAAGGGGGTGAGGAGAGGATCCTACTTTTGGAGCACCCTCATGTAATTACCTTAGGCAAATCCTCAAAGAAGGAAAACCTCCTTTTCCCGAAGGAATACTTAGAGGAAAATGGGATAGAGATTTACGAGGTTGAAAGGGGAGGGGATGCGACTTATCACGGTCCAGGGCAGTTGGTTGGGTACTTTATAGTTAGGGTGAAGAGCGTCAGGGAGCTTGTTGATATGGTGGAGAGGGCGATAAAAATCGCACTTTTGGAGGTTTATCCTTTTGAGTTTTCCGAAGGTCCGCATAGGGGGGTTTGGTTGAAGAACGGTAAAAAAATCGCATCCATAGGGATGGCGGTTAAAAAGGGTGTTTCCCTTCATGGATTCGCATTGAACCTGACCGTGGATCTAAGGTTCTTTAATTTAATAAACCCCTGCGGTTTAAACTCCTCCGTTATGACCTCCCTTGAAAAGGAGACGGGATTAAGAATTCCACCCTCCGAATTCTACCCAATAATGGAGAGGGCAATTATATCAGCCCTCCATCAACAACTATAACCTGCCCGGAAATATACGATGCCTTATCCGAAACCAAAAAGGCTATAACTTCCGCAACTTCCTCCGGTTTCCCAAACCTCCTTAAAGCTATATTTTCAAGGTATTTTTTCTTCACCTGTTCGGGTAGTCCTTCCGTCATGGGGGTCTCTATGAAGCCCGGGGCAACCGCAACCACCCTTACTCCCCTTGATCCCATCTCCTTCGCCAAGGACTTTGTAAAGGCTATTAGACCAGCCTTTGATGCGGAATATGCGGTTTGCCAAGAGTTCCCTATGATCCCTACCACAGAAGAAACATTCACTATAACCCCACCATCCTTGAAATATCTGAGGGCGGACCTTGAAAGTAAGAATGCGGAAAATAGGTTTGTTCTGAAGTGATTTTCAAGATCCTCCGCGGTGATCCTAAGGAGGGGTTTGTCAAGGGTTTGTCCCGCGTTGTTTATTAGTGCATCAAGCCTTCCGAATTTCTCCACCGTCCTTTTTACGATTTCCTCCGCAACCTGAGGGTCGGATATATCCGCCTTTATTATCAAATCCTCCTTGAATTCCTCCTCTATTGCCTCCGTTTTCCTACCCACTAAGGATAAGCTCCAACCCTCGCGTTTTAAAACCCTCGCGGTTGCAAGCCCTATTCCAGAAGTGGCGCCGGTTATTATTGCGACTTTCATGACTTCTTATAAAGCCCCTTCTTTATCTCCGCCTCAACCATCTGCGCCAAGGAAGTTTTCATAAGAAAATCCCTTATACTTTCCCTAAGGGGTTTGAACTTCTCGTGAAGGGAGCAAGGCTTCTCGTCCGAGCACTTCTCCCACCCTATTACGCACGCGTCGTACACCTCAACGTCGTCAAAAACCTTGACTATATCCCAAAGGGTTATTTCTTCGGGTGGTATCCTAAAGTAAAAACCTCCACCCAAACCCCTCTGAGATCCCAGGATCTTTGCCCTCGCCAACATATGGAATATCCTCGCAAGGTATGCCCTTGGGATCTTCTCCTCCTCCGATATCTGGGATATGCTAACGCTCCTTAAATCCTTTTCCACCATATCCCTATAGAGCCTTATAAGGGCCCTTACCGCATACTGTGAAGTCTGGGAGTAAAGCATAAGTTAATTATAAGGTTGTAATATTATTTGCTTGACATTTTTGGGGATTTCAAGGGGTTTTGAGGAGGAGATGAATACTTGCCCATCAAGGCTTTCGAGGATCTCCCTAGTCCCTTTGGGATCAAGATATACGAAGGGTTCGTCCAAAACGAGCACGGGTTTATCCGAAAGCTTGTCTTCCAAAACCTTTCTCAGATACAAAACTATACCAAGGTGGATCCTCCTCTTTTGTCCTTCCGAAGCGTAAAGCCTTACGGGTTTCTGATCTATCGTTATTAAAAACTCGTCCCTATGGGGGCCCAACAAAGGGTGCCCCCTTTTGATCTCTTCATTTTCAAGCTCAAGGATCCTTGATGCATCCTTTACATTTGGCTTGTAATATATAGCGAAACCCCTAGGTAGAAATCCGAATTTTAGCCCGACGTTCAAATTTTCAACGAACTCCATCCGAGCCTTAATTATGTAATCCGCATGTGGAATGAGAGCCTTGGTGTATGGTCTGGGCCCTTCCCCCATCTTTATCGCCTTTTTCTTCTCCTCTAAGATCCTCTTGAATTCTACGAGGTGCTGGAAATAAGTTTCATCTATTAGAGATAGTGCCCAATCAAAGAACCTCCTCCTTTCCGCCGGGGGACCGTCCATAAAGGCGTGTTCCTTTGAGCTGAAGGATAGAACGACGAAGGTTTTGAATATTTCTTCGTACGTCTTAGCGCTTCTCCTGTCTATCTTGTATATCTTCTTTTCCGTCCTCCCTTCCCTATCCACCTTCACATAAACCGTTATATCCCTAGGAACGTCAAAGCGGTATATCTTTGCCTTGATTATGAAGTGATCCTGCCCCCACCTAACGAGGGCAAAATCCCTAACCCCCCTGAAGGACCTCGGGATGGAAAGATAGGCTATACCCTCAAGGATGGAGGTTTTCCCAGAACCGTTTGGACCCAAAATCAGATTTATCCCTTCCGAGAACTCAAACCCTCTATTTAAATTCTTAAAATTGTAAAACTCTATCCTCTCAACCCTAATATTTTCCCCCTTATGCCGCTTCCCTGCTCAACCTCTCAAGCTGATACTTCAGTTCCTCGGGTATTTGGGCTATAACCCTTTCAACCTCCTCCTCTTTTAGCTCCTTAAGCCTTATTATGCTCTCAACGGCGGGAAGGGTGGGAATGTTCTTGGGATCAAACCCCCTCTCCTTCGTGTAATACATAAATGTATCATAAGCGGACCTTATCGCTTTTGCTATTAGAAAGGTTTTCTTGGGTGAGGAAGAAGCGTCTATTTCGTGGAAGGCGTTCTGCTGGAGGAAGGCGAGCTTAATGATCCTTGCGGTTTCAAGCAAAACCCTCTGTTCGTCCTGAAGGGCGTCAGGACCCAAAAGTTGCACTATATCCTGAAGCTCCCTATCCTTCTGCAAAACATCCATCATCCAAGTTCTAAGTGGTGTCCATTCCTCGCTAACTTCCTTCTCAAACCATCCCTTTACAAGGTCGTAATATAGGGTGTAGGAGATGTTCCAGTTTATTGCCGGATAATGCCTCGCCCTAGCCAAAGAGCTATCGAGAGCCCAAAATCCACCCACCACCCTCAAGGTACTCTGTACCACGGGTTCGGAGAAGTCCCCTCCCGGAGGGCTCACCGCCCCAACCGCGGTTACGGAACCCATCTCCCCCGATAGGGAAACCACCCTACCCGTCCTCTCGTAAAACGCCGCAAGTCTTGAGGCGAGATAAGTGGGATAACCCTCCTCACCCGGCATCTCCTCAAGCCTTGAGGACATCTCCCGCAGAGCCTCCGCCCACCTCGACGTAGAATCCGCAAGTAGAAGAACGTTATATCCCATATCCCTGTAATACTCCGCTAAGGTTATTCCGGTGTAAATTGAAGCCTCCCTAGCTGCGACGGGCATATTTGATGTATTCACCACCAATATCGTCCTTTCCATTAGGGGACCGCCCGTCTTCGGATCCGTGAGCTCGGGGAATTCAACCAAGACCTCCGTCATCTCGTTCCCCCTCTCCCCGCAACCTATGTAAATAACCACATCAACCAGGGAGTGCTTTGCCAAGCTTTGCTCGGTTACGGTCTTACCCGTACCGAATCCACCCGGAAGGGCGGCGTTCCCACCTAGGGCTACGGGAAAGAGGAAATCCAGTATCCTTTGACCCGTTATTAGGGGAACTACGGGTAGGAGCTTTTTTGTAAAAGGCCTTGCTATCCTCACCGGCCACTTGTGCGCCATGCTTATGTTATACGTCTTTCCATCCTTGTCCCTTAAAACCGCTATAGTATCCCAAACCGTATATTCCCCAACCTTTATTTCAACCACCTCAAACTCCTCTTCAAGGTTTGCCTTTAAATTTGGGGGAACCATTATCTTATGCTTAAGGTACTTTGTTTCCTGAACTTCCCCTATCACCGAACCCATCTTAGCCTTATCGCCCGTCTTAACCAAGGGTGTAAAATGCCACTTTTTATCCCTGGGTAGGGCGGGTATATCAACCCCCCTTTCAATGAAATCCCCCCTTAAAGCTCTGATTTGATCCAAGGGCCTCTGTATTCCATCGAATGCTTGACCTAAAAGCCCAGGTCCAAGCTCCACCGCCAAGGATTCCCCAGTCCTCTCGACGGGTTCTCCCACCCTTAAACCAGATGTATCCTCATAAACCTGTATAAAAGCAAGATCTTCCGCTATCCTTATAACCTCGCCTACAAGTTTTTCTTCCCCCACCCTAACCACCTCGTTCATCCTTACACCCTCAAGACCCTTGGCGACTACTAGGGCTCCCGAGATCCTGTATATCTTTCCCGCCATAAGTGGGTATTATAAGGGTAGCTTCTCGGATAAATCCCCGATTATAGGAATCTTTTTGACTTGCCCTGTTATACCGTATATCAACCCCATTATCCTCGAAATAAAAAGTAGCGCCCCCATAATATCCGCGAATGTGCCGTAGTTTGGAAGGAAAGATAGGATAGGTTTTGAAAGTGCGAAAAAAACTTCGGCTATGAATATCGTTAGGCTTTGTTTTGCGTGGAACTTTACGAAGTGAAACCGCCTTAAAATACCTTTATGCTTTTTGCCCTCTCTTATATCCTTATCCCTATGGATGAAAGCCAAACGGACCACCTGAAGGCTTACGGGGTGGCTTATTGGGCGATCTCAAGGGGTTATGAGGTTGAGTGGTTGTTAAACTTCAGGGGGGGTTCTTTTCTGATATACTCAAACTCGGGGGAGGTGAAGAGGAGGCTTGTAAGTAGGGGGGTTTATTACGAAACTTTGGGGGAAAGCGACAGGTTAGAAATAGAAGGGATAATAGAAAAGAGTAATATGTCTAAGGTGAAGCTTCAGAGCCTCCCAAAGCTCGCGGTTTATGCCCCGAAATACTCGGAACCTTGGGACGATGCGGTAAGGCTTGCCCTTGACTACGCAGAGATCCCTTACGATCTAATATGGGATGAGGAGATATTGCAGGGGAAACTGAAAAATTACGATTGGATTCATTTGCACCACGAGGATTTTACGGGTATGTTCGGGAAGTTCTGGGCGGGATACTCACATGCCCCTTGGTACATACAAATGGTAAAAACTTCCGAGAATGTGGCAAAGAAGTATAAATTCAAAGGTGTTAGGGAGCTAAAGCTTGAAGTAGCGAAAAGGATCAAAGAGTTCGTTTCAAACGGGGGTTACCTCTTTGCCATGTGTTCCGCCCCCATAACTTTGGACATAGCTTTAGCCGCGGAAAACGTGGATATATTGGATGTTCCGTTTGATGGGGATCCGGTTGACCCAAACTATCAGGAGAAGTTGGACTTTTCAAAGACCCTATTTTTAAAGTATGCGAAGGTGATAACTAACCCATATATATACGAGCATACGGATGCGGATGCGACGAGGGACATAGCATCCTTAGGGGAGAATTCTTACTTTTACCTTTACGAATTTTCAGCGAAAATTGACGAAATTCCAGCCATGCTTACCCAGAACCACACGAGGGCTATAAAGGAATTTTTGGGTCAGGATTCGGGGGTGTATAAGGATAGGCTAAAAAATTACGTTGTTGTCCTTGCGGAGAATACGAGGGTAAATGCCGCAAAGTACATTTTCGCACCTTACGGGAAGGGTTTCTTTAGCTTTTACTTTGGGCACGACCCGGAGGATTACCAGCACTTTGTCGGAGAACCCCCAACCGACCTATCAAAGCACAAAAACTCCCCAGGCTATAGGATAATCCTAAACAATATCTTCTTACCTTCCGCACAGAAGAAGAAACTGAAAACATAATCCACCTTATAATACCCGCACGATGTAGGAGGATTTGGGATTAAATGGTTAGGGGTTCCATAAAGTGGAAGGTTTCTTATGTGATTTCTTATCCGATTTTTAGGTTCGTTTTGGGTGTTAGGGAATTCGGAAGGGAGAACGTGCCATTACGGGGTCCGGTGATAATAGCATCAAACCACAGGAGCGCTTGGGATCCGCCGGTTTTAGCCTTCGCATCCCCAAGGGAGATCCACTTCATAGCAAAGAGGGAGCTTTTTAACCCCATATTATCCCCATTTATAAGGTTCTATAATGCCCATCCCATAATAAGGTCCGCCGGGGCAAAGGGTGCTCTGCTAACCGCCCTAAGGTTACTTATGAAGGATCTCGCAATACTTATATTTCCTGAGGGTACGAGGAATAGGACGGAAAGCCCCCTCTTGCCGTTAAAAAAGGGTATAGAGTGGTTGGCATACAGGGAGGAGATTTACGATAAGGTTGCGGTGGTTCCCACCTATTTGGAAAGGAAAAGGTGGGGCTTTAACGTTTATTTTAACAGGGCGATATACCCGAGGGAGATAAAGAGGGAAGACTTTTTAGGGGTTTTAAAGGAGGGGATTTTAAAGGCTAAGGAAAAAAAGGAGGTAGGGTATGGAATTTGAGATCTTTAAGGAAGTTGAAAGTTTGCCAAGCGATATCATAAAAATGGGAATAGAGGGTGTTGATCTCCCCAAGGAAGGGGAGATAGTGGAAGGCGTGGTGATGGATATAAGGGGGGATGAGGTGTTCATAGACATAGGGGGAAAGGCGGAGGGGATCCTACACATCTCGGAGTTCAAGGGGCAGATCCCGAAGATAGGGGACAGGGTCCTCGTGTACGTGGAGAAGGCGGATGGTGTGAGGGGAATGAAGTTATCAAAGTACAAGGCGGATTTTGAGAGGGCTTGGGATCATATATACGAGGCGTTCCAGAGCGGGGCGATGGTTGAGGGTAAGATCTCAAAGAGGGTGTCGGGTGGTTATATGGTGGATGTTTTCGGGGTGGAGGCGTTTATGCCCAAGTCCCTATCAGGGGATGTCAGCAGAGTAAAGACCCTACATAGCGGTAAAACCATAAGGGTAAAAATAACAAAGGCGGACAAGGAAAAGAGGATAATAATAGTCTCAAGGAAGGATGCCCTTGAGGAGGAGGAGATAATAGCAAAGCAGAAGCTATCGGAGCTTAAGCCGGGAATGGTTGTTAAGGGAACAATCACCCATATCATAGAATCCGGCGTGTTCGTTGATATCGGTGAGGTTGAGGGGTTCGTACATATAAGCGAGCTTGCCTGGCACAAGCCCAAGAAGATAGAGGATTTCGTGAAAATAGGTGAGGAGGTATCCGCAAAGGTTCTGGACGTTGACCCGGAAAACAAGAGGCTATCTTTATCTATAAAGCAACTTCTACCGCACCCATGGGAGACGGTTGCGGAAAAATACCCGGTGGGTTCAAGGGTTAAAGGTAAGGTGACAAAATTGGTGGATTTTGGGGCATTCGTTGAGGTGGAGCCGGGGGTGGAGGGTTTGGTTTATATAAGCGAAATAAAGTGGGGAAAGCCCCCCGTCCATCCCTCCGAGGTTTTAAAGGTTGGACAGGAGATAGAAGCCATAGTTTTAAATGTGGATGTTGAAAGGCAGAGGATGTCGTTGGGTATAAAGCAAACCCAACCGGATCCTTGGACCACCGCAAGGGAGAGGTACAAGATCGGGGATAGGGTAATTGGGAAGGTTTACGACTTTGACCAGTACGGGGCATTTGTTGAGCTCGAGGATGGGCTCGTAGGATATCTTCACGTTTCCAACATATCCTGGACGAAGAAATTCAAGCATCCCTCCGAGGCCCTAAAGAAGGGTAAGAAGTACGAACTTTACGTTCTCGGAATAAACGATAGGGAGCACTTCGTGGAGCTATCTTTGAAGCACCTTTACCCCAACCCTTGGGAGAAGCTCCAGAAAGAGGTAAGCGAAAATACACATCTAAAGGTCGTGGTAAGGGGAGCATCAAGCAAGGGACTTATAGTGGAGCTTGCGGATTATCAGGTGGAGGGCTTTGTCCCAATATCACAGCTTGTAAGGAAATCCCCATTTGAATATAAAGCGGGAGAGGAGATAGATGTTGCGGTAATAAGTATTGAGGCGGATAAGAAGAGGATCGTTTTATCCGAGAAAGCGTACCAGAGGATGAAGGAGGAGATGGAAAAGAAGGCTATGAAAGAGGAGATTGAGAAGGCGGAGAAAAAGGTTGCGGAGACAAAGCCCACTCTGAGCTTGGGGGACATACTGAAGCAAGAGATAGAGAGGTTAAAGAAGTTGAAGGAGTAAATTTTGCTCGGGCGGGGTTTTATCTTTACGATAGTTCAGATATACTATCCCGAAAGCGTTTTGGTTTATTCCAAGCTCTATGCCCCCGCCCGACTCTTTGTTTTAAAAAATGATACCGCAAGGTGGAAAATATCCATTCAAGTTGATAACCTATGCTCCAAGGTGGAATATAGGGAAATTTTCAGGCCGGATGGATATATAAAAGATAGCGTTCTCTGCGTCCTCAGGGGTGTAAAAAACTTTAATGCCTACGCGGAGATCGTGGATCACAACTCGGGAAGGGTATTGAAAACAGTAAAGGGGAAAAACCTTGAGAACAAAAGGGACATCTTGGTATCCTCCTTGATTTACGAATATGTGGAAGATGGGGTGAAACTTACGTTAAGGGTGATATCCCAAAAGGAGATATCCGTCCGCTTCGGCTTTAAGAACCAATGGGAAAGGTGGAAATACTATGATCCGATAAAATTGCAAGGCGATACCCTAATTGAAATTTTTATCCCAAAGCAAGCCCTCTCCTTTGGGGAAATTAGGTTCTCGGCGGATGTGGATGGACTAAGGAGGGAAACGGAGTTCCTTTTTAACGAGTTTAACATAGAGAACGATAGGGACTTTAAGGTTCTCCTTTCGGTTTTGGACTTCGTTTATGGTAAAAAAACGGACATTCTAAAGAAAAAGGGGGACAGGAAGGAAAATTGGGAGAGGTTTTGGGAGGAGATGGGTGGGGAAAAGGCAAAGGAAGCTTTCTTAGAAAGGCTTTACACCGCAATGTACCTTTATCCGAGCAATCTG
>JBMSAP010000026.1:0-2065 GCA_049414445.1 Candidatus Caldipriscus sp.
TCCCCCAGATATGATAGAGGTTAAAATACACCCTCAATCCGTAATACATGCCATGCTCGTTTTAAAGGACAATTCAATAAAGATCCACGCAAGCAAGCCAGATATGAGGATCCCAATACAGTACGCCATAACATACCCAGAGAGATTTGATTCCCAGGTTGAGGAGTTTGAATTTGGCAACCTTGAAATTTTGCCCGTTGCTCGCGAAAAGTTTCCGGCATTAGATCTCGCATATAGGGCCCTAAGGTTGGGTGGCACTTACCCTGCGGTTTTAAATGCGGCGAACGAGTTGGCGGTTTATGCATTTTTGGAAGGGAAATTATCTTTTTATGGGATAACGGATATTGTGGAGAGGGTACTTGAGGAAAACCCGTTTAAAAACGCTAAAAGATTTGAGGATTATTTGGAGTCGGATGCTTGGGCGAGGGAAAGGGCGAAAGCACTTTTACCCAAAAATTAAGTTTTACCCCCATACAATTCCCCATTGATAAAAATAAAATTTTACGGTGCGGCGGGTTGTGTTACGGGTTCTATGCATTTTGTTGAAATTGATGGGTTGAAATTTTTGGTGGATGCGGGGTACTTTCAGGGAAAGAATGAGGAAAAAAACCAAGAATTTCCCGAAGAAGTAAGGGAAATTCCTTATATCTTCCTAACCCACGCCCACCTTGACCACGTAAAGAACCCTTTATACACCGAAAGGGACCTTATAGAAACCCTGAATTTACCCGTAAAGTTAGTATCTTATAACTAGGATCTCAAATTTACCTTTAAGGATGCGGGGCATATATTTTGAATACAAGGGAAGGAGGCTAACCTTTTCGGGTGATCAAGGAATTATTAGTTTGCGAATCCACTTACGGCGAAAGGTTTTGATCCCAACTTTTGCCCTTGAAAGGGCGCAGGAGCTACTTTATATATTCAAGAAATGGGAGGATGAGGGGATCTGGCCCTCCGAGTGGAAGGTTGTTTTGGATAGTCCCTTAAGCGAGAGGATATTGGAAGAATACACCAAGTTCCCCGAAT
This sequence comes from Candidatus Caldipriscus sp., assembly GCA_049414445.1. Classification (GTDB taxonomy): domain Bacteria; phylum Hydrothermota; class Hydrothermia; order LBFQ01; family LBFQ01; genus Caldipriscus. The sequence continues at coordinate 1,027 of JBMSAP010000026.1, forward strand.
GCTATGATGAAGAGACCCTACGGGAATTTTTCAAAGGGAAATAATATACATTCGGGAGTGGTGATATTGGCAGGTTCGGGTATGCTTACGGGTGGAAGGGCAATCCATCACCTAAAGCATATGGTTGAAAACCCAAATAACGCGGTTATTTTCGTTGGATTCCAGGCGGAGGGTACATTGGGCAGAAGGATCGTAGATGGTAGCGAGAAGGTTTATATCTTGGGAAGTTGGTACGATGTAAATTTAAAGGTATATACCATAAACGGATTCTCGTCGCATGCTGGTAGGGACGACCTAATAGATTGGTTCATGGGGAAAAATTGAAATCCGCTTTTCCAAACAAGACCTTTATACTTCCGAACCTATACGACGAGTTTAAAATCCCCGCTTGAAGATCTTACTCGTTGCCGGTGCAAGGCCAAACTTCGTAAAGCTTTACCCCCTATACAATGCCTTAAAATCAAATGGCATAAATCCCATAATCCTACATACGGGACAGCATTACGATTACGAACTTTCGCAAGCTTTCTTTGAGGATTTTAACCTACCCCAACCCGATATATATCTTGGCGTGGGATCTGACACTAACGTTCAACAAATCTCAAAAATCATATCCCTTTCCGAAGGTGTTTTGAAGGATATAAAGCCGGACTTGTTGGTTGTCTTTGGGGATGTGAATTCCACTTTAGCCCTTGCGGTTTCAACAAAACACCTAAATTTAAAGCTTGCGCATGTTGAGGCGGGTTTAAGGAGTAGGGATTGGACTATGCCCGAGGAAATAAACAGGATAGCCACCGACGCTTTATCGGATTACCTCTTTTCCCCTTCGTACGATGCTACAGAGAACCTCCTTCGGGAAGGGAAGGATCCAAAAAACATATTTACGGTGGGAAATATAATGATAGATAGCCTTCTGGATGTCCTACCCAAGGCAAAGAAAATAAGGATTTGGGAAAGGTTGGGCTTAAGGGAAGGTTCTTACATAGCGGTTACCTTACACAGGCCTTCGAATGTTGACGAACGCGAAAGGTTGAGGAGG
>JBMSAP010000027.1:0-10505 GCA_049414445.1 Candidatus Caldipriscus sp.
GAAATTGGAAGGTTTGAAGTTTTACCGCAAATTTATGGGAAGCTTTGGTTTTTAAAGCTTGCCCTTATGAAGGGAGAAAAAAGGAAGAGGGCTCTGACGGTTGAAAGATGGTTTCAAACCCACTCGTCCTGAAATACAAACCACATATCCGTGTATTTATAAACGAAATCGTAAAGGTTTTGGGCGAACCATTCAAGGGCATCGTTAATATCTTTTGGGTAATAGGGACCCAAAATATATCCCCTGTATTTTCCTTTAGGGCCCGTTGGAATTCCACACCCAAACGCCAATGGGGTTTTTGTTTCAACGGATAAAGAGGCAAAACCCGTTGGAAAGTACTTTTTACCCCTTCCGAAGTCTAAGATTATCCCTTTCTTTTTAATGTCCCTATCCGAAACGAGATAAACGAAATGTCCCTCCTTTATCGCGGAAAGGAGGATTTGGTAAGAGCCACCCATAGGGATTATCTTCATACCGAACTTCTCCCTCCTCTTCAAAAACTCCCTATACCATTCGTTTGACGGAACCTCCGCTACTGCAACACCCGGAAAACCCAATAGGGATGCGAAGTTCGCCAACATCTCGGGCATACCTATGTGTGCGGTGGTAACTATCAAAGGCCTACCCTTCTGTTTAAACCACTTAAACACCTCCAAATTCTCAACGCTTTCAAGCCTACATAAAACCTCCTCCGCGGTCATATAAGGTAAATAAAGGGTATCCGTTGTAAGTCCCCAAAAGTTTATGAATGTCCTTTCCCAGCCTTCCGTGTTTCCCCTTACCATAAGGAAGTTCTTCTTTACGACCTCCGCCCTCCTCTTTGCAAGCCTTGGCTGAATTTTACCGAAGAATATTAAAAGTTCCTGCGTAATCTCATAACCCAAACTGTAAGATGCAAAGGTGAATGCCTTCAAGAGAAGAAGGGTGGAGTTCCTTTTAAATTCCGCCCTCAAGGTGATATTTTAAAGTTTTCAGCCTTATAATATCCGTTGCTATGTTGATGCTCCTTTTGAGTTTGGAGAAGGCGAAGGATTTTTCCCTTAAGGGGATAGACGGGAAAGAGTATAAGCTTTCAAACTTTAAAGGCAAGGTGGTGGTATTGGACTTTTGGGCAACCTGGTGCCCACCCTGTAGGGCATCCCTACCCTTCTTTGAGGATCTTCATAAGAAATACAAGGACAAAGGGCTTGTGGTTGTTGGAATAAGCGTTGATATAAGCGAGAGGACGGTTAAGAAATTCGTCGAAAGCAAGGGTTTAACATATTTAATACTCCTTGATAAGGAAAACCTCGTATCCGACCTATACAACGTCTTCTCAATACCCACCACCCTAATAATAGACCAAAAGGGGAACATAGTAGCGAGAAAGGTGGGATTCTCGAAAGCCCATGCCCAGTACTACGAGGAGACGGTAAGGAAATTGCTTGGGGAGAAGTGCGAAGGATACCCTTGTTAGCATACGAAAAATCCCCATCTCCTGACGAGGTAATAAAAAGGGCTGAAGCTTGGGGAAAGATATTTTCCGCAAAGGATAAGGGAGAGCCAATAGAAGTGGTTATAACGAAGAAGGTTAAACCCCAGATATACGAGATTTTATTTGAAGACACCGTTAGGGGGCTTTTGAAATCACCCCAGGAGCATAATATAGGGGAGACGGTTAAGGCGAAGATCGTGATCGCGGATTACGTCAAAAAGAAGCTCAGAACAAAGTTGTACAAAGAGGAAAAGGTTCTTAAAGTAGGTTCAGTAGCAAGGGGTAAGGTATTGAAGGTTTCAGGGGATGGAGGGCTCGTAGTTTCCGTAGAGGGTAAAAAGGTGTATATACCAAAAAATAGGCTTGGACCCGCGAGGACGTTTTCCCTAAAGGATCTTAAAAAGGGGGAGGTGGAGTGCCTAATTTTGCGGGTAGATAGGGGAAAGGTAATTGGTGAGATCTTAAGGGTGAGAATATGAAGTTCTTCCTTTTTACCCTTCTTATTTTCTTATCTTGCGGTGGTAAAAAGGAGAAGAAGGACCCTTGGGATGAGTACCTTCCGAAAATTCAAGCTATGTTCGAGGAGGCAAGTTCCGACACATCCGCACTAAGCGCCCTATCCGATTCCCTATACAAATTTTATAAGACTCATACCGAGAGCAAGGGTAGAAAGGATGCCTTATATTATGCCTGCAACTGGGCTTACGCCTCCTTTAACTTCGTAAAAACCGTTGAGAGATGCGGGGAATTTGTCCAGCAGTATCCCGGAAGCTCCAAGGCAGAGGATGCTTACAGGTTCTTAGGTTATTCCCTGTTGAACCTTAAGAAGTTTGATCAGGTTATAGAGGTTATGAGCTACTTTATAAACAACTATCCGGATGCCGCAACTTTGGGGTACGCATACAAATACAGGGGTATAGCCTTAACTTACAAGGGAAGGTATAAAGAGGCGAGGGCGGACCTTGAAAAAGCCAAGGTTATGCTCGAGGTCCTTGGAAGATACGAGGAGATAAAGGAGATAGATGAGGCCCTCAAAAAGTTAAAATAAACCCGCTTATAATTCCCGCTTATGATAACTTTGTCAAACCTTTCGCCTAAGCCCGGCGCAAAGAAGGAGAAAAAGAGGGTAGGAAGGGGTATTGGTTCCGGATTGGGAAAGACTTCGGGAAGGGGGCATAAGGGTCAGAAGGCAAGGGAAGGAGATCCAAAGCCCGTATGGTTTGAAGGGGGACAAACCCCGATTTATAGGCGTATCCCAAAGAGGGGATTTAAAAGCCCTTTCCCCAAGGAGTACGAAGAGGTGAATTTGGGGCAAATAGACAAGAAGTTCTCGCCGAACGAGATCGTCAGCCCCGAGACTTTAAAGGAAAGGGGGCTTATAAAAGGTAAGCTTGAGGGGAAACTTATAAAGATCTTGGCAAAGGGTGAGCTCACAAAACCCCTCACCTTTAAGGGGATACATGCCTTTTCAAAGAAGGCTAGGGAGATGATAGAGAAGGTGGGTGGGAGGATAGAGTAGATGGAGAGGTTTTTTAGGGTAATAAGCGGTCTATGGGAAGTAAAGGATATAAGGGATAGGATCCTTTTTACCCTTATAGTCATATTCTTCTATAGGGTGGGGACGCACATACCCATACCCGGCGTAAACGCATCCGCTCTGGCGGAATACTTCAGGGTAGCCCTCCAGAATACATCTTTCGGTATGTTCGATATATTCGCAGGGGGAGCTTTATCAAGGGCGGCAATATTCGGTTTGGGTATAATGCCCTATATATCTGCATCAATAATAGTACAGCTTTTGTCATCAACCGTTCCCTATTTTGAGAGGCTTCAGAGGGAGGGGGAGCATGGGAGGAGGATATTGAACAGGTATAGCAGATGGCTGACGGTTTTAATATCCGCCCTCCAGTCCTTCGGTATAGCTTCCTTCCTCCAGTCCCTCACGAGTCCATCCGGACTTCCCGTTGTTCCCAACCCAGGCCCCTTATTCGTAATTTCCACCATGCTTTCCTTGGTAGGAGGCTCGGTCCTTTTGATGTGGATGGGTGAGCAGATAACGGATAGGGGAATAGGGAACGGGGCATCGGTTTTGATATTTGCGGGCTCTTTGGAGTCATTACCTAACGAGATAATAAGCACCTATACCCTTTGGAGGAACGGGGCGGTTTCAACCCAATCTGTGATATTTATGATTGTCTTTTTGTTGGTACTTACGGGTTTGGTGGTGATCGCAACGGAAGTCCATAGAAAGGTTCCAATAAGCTACGCGAAAAGGACGGTGGGAATTTCTCCCACGCGTCAGACGGGATACCTTCCCCTAACCATAAACACCGCGGGGGTTATGCCCATAATATTCGCACAAAGTATCCTCTTATTCCCACAAACCGCCTTCACCTTCACCGGTGAAGGTTTCTTTTCGGGTTTAGCGACATATTTCCAACCCGGAACCCTCACCCACGATGTTGTTTACGCCCTACTCATAATCTTCTTCGCATATCTTTATACATCAATTGTTTTCAACCCAAAGGATGTTGCGGATAACCTCCAGAGGGCTTCTGCTTTCATACCCGGCGTAAGGGCGGGTGAGGAGACGGCGGAATATATAGACAGAATAATGACGAGGCTCATCCTTCCGGGTGCTTTATTCTTTTCCCTTGTCGCCATAGTTCCCTACCACGTATCCACAGCTTTAAACATCCCGTTATACTTCGGTGGGACGAGGCTTTTAATAATCGTCGGTGTTGCCTTAGATATACTCCAAAAGATGAACTCCTACCTCATTATGTACAGGTATGAGAGCCTTGTGGGAAGAGCGAAAGTTAGGTCATGGAGGGGAATAGGTGTAGAATAATATTTTTGGGGCCTCCGGGAGCGGGAAAGGGTACCCAGGCGGAGAGATTATCGGAGGATTTAAAAATAAAGAAGATCTCCACTGGGGATATACTGAGGGAGGCGGTGGCAAAGGGGACGGAGCTTGGACGAAGGGCCAAGTCATATATGGAAAGGGGGGAACTCGTACCCGACGAGATAATTTTGGGGATAATAGAGGGGGCGATAAACGATGAAGGGGGCTTCATCCTTGACGGCTTCCCAAGGAACATAAATCAGGCTAAGGCTTTGGACGAGATGCTCGCAAGGAAAGGTTTAAATATAACCCACGTGATATTCCTTGATGTTCCCGATGAAGAGATAATTAAGAGGATAGCCTACAGGAGGGTTTGCTTAAAATGCGGGGCGGTTTATAACCTGATATTCAACCCTCCCAAGGAAGATGAGATATGTAACAACTGCGGTTCAAAGCTCGTTCAGAGGGAGGACGATAGGGAGGAGGTTGTAAGGAAAAGGTTAGAGGTTTATAGGGATAGCACGGAGGCTCTGGTAAAGATATACGAGGAGAGGGGAGTACTAAGAAAGATAGACGGACTTGGGGATAGGGAAGAGGTTTTCAGGAGGATAAGGGAGGCTTTATGATAATCCTCAAGAACGAGCTTGACCTTATAGGCATGAGGGAATCCGCGAAGATAGCATCCTCAGCTTTGCGCTTGGCAAAGAGGATTATAAGGGAGGGAATAAGTGCCAAAGAGATAGACGAAGCTTTAAGGGATTTCATCATATCAAAGGGGGCAAGGCCTTCGTTCCTTGGGTATAAAGTTGAAGGAAAAACTTACAATTACAGCACTTGCGTTTCCATAAACGAGGAGGTGGTACACGGTTTGCCCTTAGAAAGTAAGATCCTTAAGGGTCCTATGCTGGTAAAGGTGGATGTTGGTGTAGAATTTAACGGGTACCACTCGGATACCGCCTGGACGTTTTCCCTTGGGGATGTTCCCGATAGGATGGTTCTTTTGATGAAGGCTACCAAGGAGGCCCTGTATAGGGGGATAGATTCCGCAAAGCCCGGAAAGAGGGTATCGGATATAACTTACGCAATATACGAAACCGTAAAGAGATACGGTTTTGAGCCCGCAAGGGGAGTTACGGGTCATGGCATAGGCTTGGATCTCCACGAGGATCCCCTAATTTTCAACCACCCGAATGATATAGATTCGGATTATAAGATAAAGCCTGGTATGGCCCTTGCGATAGAACCTATGATCACCGCGGGAAATGGGCATGTGAAAACCGGAAAGGATGGCTGGACCTTATCCACCAAAGACGGAAGCTGGTCCGCCCATTACGAGCATACGGTGTTTATAGGAAAGGAAGGACCAATAATACTTACGGAGGACATAGATGTCTAACAAGATGATACAGATGGAGGGTACGGTAATAGAGGTTTTACCAAACACCCTTTTTAGGGTTAAGCTTGACAACGGAATCGTGGTTTTAGCGCACCTTGGAGGGAAGATGAGGGTGAGGTTTATAAAGATAGTGCCGGGGGATAGGGTGGTTGTGGAGATAAGCCCCTATGACCTAACTAGAGGTAGGATCATTCAGAGAAAATGAGGGTAATTGAAACTTCAATAATAGGGGGAAATTACGAGCACTTTTTCTGCGAACCCTTTGATTACGATGGGGATTTTCCGTATGTTTTTATAAAGATTGAAGGGGAAGAAAAGCCGATATTGGTTAAGATCCTAAAGTTTAGGGACCCGAGACCTAAGGATAAACTAAGGGTCGCAAGCTTCCACAGGAACACCTCGCCCAACGAGGTAAAACAAATTATGACGAACATGGTGAGGGGAATAATCTGGGAGAATAAGATACCCGCGAAAGTAAAGGATTCATCTTTTGACCCAAAAATGGGGGTTTTAACGGTAGAGTACGTATCGGAAAAACCCCAGGATTTTAGATCCATTATACCATTTTTGGCAAAACACCTTCACGTTAGGGTGGAATTTGTTTTTAAGGATTACGTAAAGTACGCACAAGAGGTGGGTTTGATAGATAGGTGTGGGCTTGAGCTATGCTGTAGGGTTTTCTTAAAAAACATACCCACGGTTTCGCAGGATATGGCAAGGAGGCAGTACCTGTTTGCCGCTCCGGATAAGCTCACGGGTGTATGCGGGCGCCTGTTATGCTGTTTAACTTACGAATTACCATTTTACGATGAGGTTTCCCAAAAGTTTCCCAAGCTGAATTCAATTGTAAAAACAGAAAAGGGGGAAGGTAAGGTTATTGAGGTAAACGTTATCGCGTGTTATTACGTTCTATTTTACGAGAACGGGACAAAGGAGAAGGTGAAGGTTGATATATAAGATCCGCGAAAAATTCTCACATTTCCTTGATGAGCTTGAAAAGTCTTTGGAAAGGGAAGCGAAAAATTTCAATATACCGAAATATCTGATAAGGGGCAAGAGGCTCAGGGGAATTATTTCTTACATAAGCGGAAACATACACAAGGTCCCAAGGAATATTTCTTTGAAGGTTGCTTATGCCCTTGAGATGGTCCATGGTGCGTCATTAATACACGATGATATTATGGACAACGCGGAAACAAGGAGGGGAGGGAACGTCCTAAACCGTATCCTTCCAACCTCCACCGCGGTGATAATTGGAGATCTTTTATTTACCAAGGCTTTGAGGGAAATTTCGGAGTTTCCTCTATTTTTCAGGAGACTTACAAACGCGGTTTATGAGATGGCTTTGGGACAATACATTGAGGATACGGTGAAGATCTCCGACGAGGATACATACCTTGATGTAATATACAAGAAGACCGCAACTTTATATGAAGTGGCCTTTGAGGCGGGGGCTTTATTGTCGGGTTTTGAGGATCCGATTTTGAGGGATGCCGGTAGGATGTTCGGTATGGCGTTCCAGATCTTGGACGATTGTGAAGACTACTTAGAGGATGAGGGAAAGCCCACCTTACCCCATATACTTGAAAGCTTGGGAGCAAAGGACCCAATAACACTTTCAAAAGATAAAGCCTCGTTCTACCTTAGGGGGGCGGAGTGGAACCTGGAAAGGTTGGGGTATTTGGGGGAGTTTTGGGATTTGCTTGAGTATATGTGGGAAAGGGTATGAACTTCAGGAAAATTCTGGAGGATATGGGTTTGAAGGTGGAAACCGATATAATCGCGGATGACCTAATATCCGCCCTAAACATTTTTTCCGTCCCAGAGGGGTACTTTCTTAGGGAGTGGGAGGATCTTAAAAATTTTTTTCAGGGTAGGTTCAATGAGGGAGAAAGTTTAAAAGTACTTTCGGTGGGGTGCGGTAGGGGTGAGGAGGTTTATACGATAAAATATTTATGCGAAAAACTAAACTTAAACTGCTACGTGGTCGGTTTGGATCTTTCCTTAAGGAACCTGATTATGGCAAGGGGAGGGATATATACATCCTTTTCCTTGCGCGGGGCAAGGGAAAACTTTCTGATACAATGGGGGAATATGTGGAGGGTCCCTTTCAAATACTGGAAGGGAAACGATTTTGTCTTGGGAAATCTGTTAAGATTACCTTTTAAGGATTGTTCCTTCGATGCGGCAATCTGCAGGAACGTTTTGATGTATATAAGGGAGGAGTTTTTAAGAAGTGCCTTAGAGGAGATGGAGAGGGTGGGTAGGTTTGTGCATCTTGGTAAGTTTGATGTACTTCACTTGAAAAATTTGGGTATCCTTTAAAATTTTCCCTTGATCTCCGCGGTTATACCTTTTAGGAACGAAGAGAAAAACTTAATTGGGGTTTTGGAGAGTGTGAAAAAGAGCCTGAGTTCCTCGGGGGAGGATTACGAGATAATAGCGGTGGATGATGGTTCAACGGATAGGACACCAGAAATTTTGAAAAATTTTGGTGAGATAAAGGTGATAAGGATAGATAAGAAAAGTGAGAGTGCGGTTGGAAAGAACTTTGCCCTTTGGTTGGGGGCAAAGGCATCAAGGGGGGAAATTTTGCTATTTTTGGATGCGGATGTAAGGTTGGAGGAAGGCTCAATCAAAAAGGTTCTACCGATTTTAAATTCTTACGATCTCGTATCGATAAGTCCAAAGCAGATAAACGATTCACCCCTTTCCGCGAGCTTACAACCCTTCGTTTTTAAGTTCCTTTCATCAATTTACGAACCAAGAAAAATTTCCGATCCGAAGAGCAAAGTGGTTGCGGCGAATGGGCAGTTTATTATGATAAAACGAGAAGTTTATTTTAAGGTTTGCGGGCATAAAGCGGTGATCTCTAGGGTCTTAGAAGATGTTGAACTTGCAAGGAACGTTAAGTATTCGGGTTTTAAGGTATTCTTGGGAAACGGCAAAGATTACGGGATAAAATGCAGGATGTACGATAACTTTAAGGATATGCTGGACGGATGGTCAAAGAACTTATACTTTTTATCCTTCGGGAAGATATATCTTCCCTTAACCTTTGGACTTATGCACCTCTTTGAGGCTTTGGCTTTTTTATTTCTTATCCTATACTTCGCTGGGGTGAGGGATTACGGGCTCGCATCCGGAGTTTTTTTACTATCAAACCTTTATACATTTTATACTTTCAGGAACCATCAGGAATTTTATACGATATTCCACCTCCTTGTGGGCTCAATCCTCTTCATTTTTGTTTCATTAAGGTCGTGGTATTGGGTGAAGTTCAAGGGGGGAGTTTATTGGAGGGGGAGATTCATAAAGGTTCGCCCTTAAAATATCCCATAGATGATCTTGGATTTTCTTAAGGAAAGGTTCGGGATAGAAGAGGGGGTTTTTGAGGGTTTTAAGTTTGTTAAGTTGGGGGATGATGTTTGGATAATGTCCGAGGATATACCCCAGAAACTACACGGTATAAACAGGGTGGGATTGAGGTTCGCAAGGGGCATTTCAAGAAATCCGAAAATTACGACCGCAGTTTTGCAGATCTTCGGGAAATTTGCAACAAAGAATATCATCTATATAGATGAGGGACAGCTGAAGGATTACATCATGGGAAAGGACGTTGAGGTGGGGGAGATAGAGGGAGTGGAAAGGGGGCAGGTGATAGTGAAATTCAAAGGGGATGTAATAGGTTCGGGACTTTACGATGGAAGGGTAATAAAGAACCAGATACCGAAAGCCAGGAGGATATTATGAACAGGAGGGAGGAGTTTAGGGTAAAGCTTGAAGGGATCCTGAAGAGGGGGGATAAAGAGGAACTTGAAGAATATTCCATTGAAGCTTTAAAGATGGGTTGGTATATATATTCCTACTACATCGTGAAGAGGTATCTGAAGCTGGGGTACGAATATTCAGAAAGAATAGATTTCTCGAAGGGTGTTGTTACAGCCATGATGGGATTTAATATGAGGAAGGCGTACAAAAGGGCAAGGTTTAAGGACACGAAGATGTACATCCTTGAGATAATAGGTTTGAACGATAAAGCTTACCCTTACTTTGAAGAGACTTTTGAGCCTTATAAGGAGGAGATGCCCGCTTCGTATATGTATAGGTATTATCTTTACAGGATGTTTAAGGGGGAAATTCCCGATGTGAGGGAGGATTTTGAGTTTAGGACGGAGGTTGAAAGGTATAATCTTAAACTGGCAAAGGGGATGGCGGAGATGATGAAGGGGAACCTTGAATCCGCACAAAAATTACTCTATGAAAACCTTCAAAATACTTTGGATCGTGGATACGACCATACTTCAATGTTCATCTTTAGGTTTTTGATCCCCATAGTTTATAAGCTTCAAGGTAAGGAACCCGCTAAAACCCTTTTGAGCTTAGCTAAAGATGTAGCGAACGATACGGGAAACAGGTGGTTCTTTGAGATGTTTGAAATATACAGGTGGTTCCTTGATGGCACATTTCCCGAGTACGTTGAAGATAAAATAAGGTTTTTTGTAAATAGGTGGGCGATGACACACGAGCTTATGGCGAGGGGCTATCTGCACAGGGAGGGGAAGGATCAATCAAGGAGGATAGAGCATATAGTAAAAAATCACCATCATTTTCATGATCTTAAGGTTTTGGAGATGTTTGGGGTGATCAGGTAAAGGGAAAATGGGGCTTAAAGGCTAAGGAGAGGGCAAGCCACCCCACCGACCACCTCATAAAAACCCTCTTATCGTTTTTACCATTAAAAACCCTTCCATTTTCATCAACAAGGTTCCTTAAAGCCCAATCCTCCA
>JBMSAP010000028.1:0-17568 GCA_049414445.1 Candidatus Caldipriscus sp.
TAATTTCATGCAAAAAGGAGAACCCCCCAACCGGACCAGATACGGGTGAGTCTATAAATTACGACAGGGACATACAGCCTATATGGAACAGGAACTGCACGAGCTGTCACGGTGGAAGCTCTCCAAGCGGTGGTTTGGACTTAAGCGCGGGTGTAAGCTACTCAAATCTTGTGAATGTAATATCTCCAACATATAACGTTTGGAGGGTGAGGAGCGGAAAACCGGACAGCTCGGTTCTTTACCATAAGATAATAGACTCTGAAAGATATGGAGGGAAGATGCCACCGGGCGGTAGTCTATCAAGCAACGAGATAAATTTAATAAAAAGGTGGATAGAGGAGCTCAAGGATACGATAATAAGACCTTCACTATCAACATCTGGGAACGATCTCTCGTTAAAGATAGACTACCAAAGGCAAATACAGCCAATATGGAACAGCAGGTGTGTAAGCTGCCACAGTGGAAGCTTCCCGGCGGGAGGTTTAAACTTAAGTTCGGGTGTTAGCTATTCTCAGCTAGTTGATGTAATATCTCCAAGTTATGGGGTTTGGAGGGTTAGGAGGGGGAGGCCCGATAGCTCGGTTCTCTTTCACAAGATAATAAACACCCGTATTTATGGGGGTAGGATGCCACCCAGCGGAAAACTTTCCGAAAGCGAGATAATGTTGATAGAGAAATGGATCAGGAAGCTTTAGGACAACCATCTTTGAACAGTCTAACTGAACTTTTTCAAACTCGTTGAGGTTTGCTATGGCAAGGTCCAAAAAACAAACAGACCCAAGAGCAGAAACAGTTCTAACACTGGTTGAAAAAGGAAATTACGAAAAGCTCATAGGAGTAGTACAAGATTTACCAAAACCGGAAGAGGTCCGAAATTTTCTTCAAGAAACACTCCAAATAACCAATAAAAACCATCATAGACTTATACTTGTTGAGGAAGTTGGCGATTATAAATTGTTTGTAGAGATAACCCAAGAAGCAATGAAGGGTGATTATGATTTCATCATTTGGAGGTTTTCTCCTAAATATAACCCGATTATAAAGAGACCATCTCACAACGATATAGCGGAGGTATTTCTTGGGCTAAGAACTAATACCTAATAAATGCCTGCTTTAGACTGTTGAGGGATAGACTGTCCGTTGAGAATGTGATGAATAGATACTTTGAAAAACTTACAGAGGAATTAAAAAAAGAGCTTGAAAAGTTCTTGCACACGCTTAAGTGGATAGGGTTGCAGGAAGACGCCAACTACCCACCTCCAAAGCTAGGTTCCAAGATGGTCTTGGCAGTTTTAGCACTAATAGAGGCTGGTTTTGAGCCAAAGGATATTAGAAGGGTTATACGCTTTTGAAAAATGAGAGAGATCACGGAAAAAGAATATTTGGATTTCATTGAGAAAAATAAATTTGTTGAAATAGGAAAGGAAAAAATAAGCTTGGAGCCTATAAGGGTAGAACGCTTTGAGCCAAAAGATGATGAGATCACCGCAACAAATACTACCGTGTGGAGTTTCCCAAAGAGGGGCGCATGGGCAACCCACAAAGGGGATTACAGAGGAAACTGGCCTCCACAAATTCCAAGGGTTTTAATAGAAAGGTATTCAAAAGAGGGAGATATTGTTCTTGACCCTATGGCTGGTTCTGGGACTACATGCATAGAGGCGGTTTTACTCGGTAGAAACTGCATTGCGGTGGATTTAAACTTGCAATCCGCTATTCTGACCTACCACCGGCTATATTGGCTTGTTAAAGCCTTTGAAGAACAAAAAGCTAAGCCCTCACTGTTTGGGAACGACCAAAGGAAATTGGGGAACTTTAGGGTTTTCCACGGAGATGCGAGAAATTTAGAAAATCTACAGGACGAAAGCATAGACCTGATCCTCACCCATCCACCATACTTAAACATAGTGGGCTACAGCAAAGGGAAAATAGAGGGGGACCTCTCGGGGACAAGAAAGCTGGAGGAGTATTTAAGAATGTTAAGGGATGTTCTAAAGGAGTGTTATAGAGTGCTAAAGAAGGAGAAAGTTTTAGGCATTTTGCTGGGAGACACGAGAAGCGAAAGGCATTATATCCCTATAACCACATACGCACTTCTTTTAGCCCTTGATGTGGGCTTTGTGTTAAAGGAAGAAGTAATAAAAGTTCAGCACAAGATGAAGACAACTCGGGAGGTGTGGAACAAGAAAAAGGAGAGGGGCTTCCTACTCATAGAGCACGAAAAACTTTTCATATTAGAAAAATTGCCAGAAACTAAAAGCTTTAAATACAGCAAAAAACAGCCTTTTTTTGAGTTCAAACTTTAGCTATATACCCAATGCTCCCTCCTTGACGGAGATATAAAGATAAAGGATAGCAAGCAGGGCTAAAGAGCTTTGCTACCCGGCGGTTACCATCACAGACCCATATGGAATAGAAAATAAACACCCGTATTTACAGGAGTAGGATGCCACCCAGCGGAAAACTTTCCGAAAGCGAGATAATATTAGGGAGCTCTAGTTCAACTTTAAAATACTTTATATGAAGAAGGTGATTTTGAAGGTCAAGGGGATGAGTTGTATGGGATGCACCGCAAAGGTAAGGAAGGCGATAGAAAAGGAGGGGGGAAGGGAGGTTAAGGTTTCATTGGAGGAAGGTAAGGCGGAGTTTTTATTGGAGAACGGGAACCTTCAGAATATCCTAAGATCCCTTGAGATGCTTGGATATCCTGCCGATGTTGAGCAAATCATCGGTTAAAGTTGAGATCCTTTTTTGGGAAGGTTGTCCATCTTATCCTAAAGCGATTGAGAGATTAAGGAAAGTACTTGAGGAACTTGGGATTGATTACGAACTGGAGCTTATAAGGGTTGAAAACGAAGAAGATGCTCAAAGGTTTGAATTTCCCGGTTCCTCAACCATAAGGATAAACGGTGAGGATATACAACCCGAGATGGCAAAACCACCGTATTCCTTAAGCTGTAGGCTTTACATAATAGAAGAAAGGTATTTACCCGCACCAACGGAGGATTACATAAAAAGAAGGGTTAAAGAGATCCTGAAATTATAGCTCCCTCAGGAACCTCTTGTACCTATCGCTCATGTTGAACTTCTTGCTATCCTTGTAATACTCTTCCTCCTGCTCATGCCAGATCCTTGCAAGCTCTACGGGTTTGCCCATGTCCTTTGCCCTTCTGTAAAACCCCATCCATGCAGGAGTGGGTTTCTCCCCGAATTGTTCCCTCTTCGCCTCGTAAAGCCTAGCTTTATGCCAAATTAGGTCCTCCCTCCTATCCGTCGCAAGCTCGTAAATCTTTGTCATAACTATAGCTTCCTCGGGACAAGCCTCAACGCAAAAACCGCAGTACAAACATCTCGTAGCATCCCATATCCAAGTCATAGCATACCTCTCCCCCTTCCCTATGGGTTTATCCAAAGGATTAACCGCCCCCTCTATGTATATAGCTTCGGAAGGGCATATGGCGGCGCAAAGCTGACATCCAACGCATCTTTCCGTAAGATCCTCATGCCACTGTAAGGATAAAGCCCACCTCGCTCTATCGGGCAAAACCCTTTTTTGCTTAGGATACTGAACCGTGAACCTGTTTGTTGCTATGTTCATTAGCATATGCTTAAAGGTTATGCCCATTCCCCTTATGATGGCAAAAATTCCCTTAATCATTGAAGGGTATTTTAAGGTGGAAATTCAAGCTTAAAATTTGTGCTATGCTTAACTTCTCGGAGAAATTTTTGGATGTTCCGGTAGAAGATAGAAAGCTTAAGATACTTGAGGAGAGCACCCTTTACGCCCCACATGCTTACAACCCACCTCAACCCTGGAGGGTGGTGGTGGTAAAAAGTCCAGAAAGGGTGAGGGAGTTAGTGAAGTTCCATAGGATAAAGTCCCCCGTAATATTTTTATTCTTCGTGAATAAGGGGGTTGCAACCTTGAACAGTATGGCAAACTTGGCGTCGGGATGTGCGCAGGCGGTGAATTTGGCTGTTCAGGCGAGTGCCCTAAATCTCGCCTGTTTCATAGACATAGACCCACCAAAAGATTTTGTGGATAAGGCATTTGAGATAGCGAAAATTTCAAAAACGGAGTACGATCTTTCCGCGGTTGGATTTGTAGGGTATCCCGCAAAGGGGGAAAAGAAAGTCTTCTTTGAGGTCGAGAAAAGGGGGTGAAATATGGTAATGGATTTTATAAAGCAAAGGAGAACGATAAGGAAATACAAGAGGGGATTAATTCCATCTGAGGAAGCCCTTGAGGAGATCTTATCCGCGGTTAGACTAATATACGCGCAATATCCCATACCCTTTAAGCTTTACATTGTATCGGGAAGGACCAGGTTGGAATTGATCCCCCTAATGAGACAGCATTACTCAATATTCAGGGACCTTGCCCTTATAGGGAAGGCGGTTCCCGAAGAAGCAAGGCCTATGGTTGAAAAGCTTATGGTGGAGTTTATGAAGGATCTCGGGGGGGCTCCTATAACGCTAATTGGGCTTACCAAACTTTACGATTGGAAGGAAGAAAAATGGCCAGATTGGGCGATAAGGAACTGGAAGGTTTCCTGGATAATCGCCCAGGCGATAATGCTTTATGCGAAGAAAAACGGTTTGGATACGGGAAGCTTCACATTTTCAAGCGCAAGCATAGAGGAAAAGATCCTTGAATTTCTTGGGGAAAGGGACCTTAACATAGCATTCGTCTTAAACTTGGGTTATAGGGATGAAAACCCCATACCTAAGGATGTTGAGTGGAAGGTTGCGGAAATTTGAGGACGGCCTTAAAATAGAAATATGATTCTCCTCTTTGGGGTTTTCACGGTAAGGTTTGAGGAACTTGAAAATTTACCAAAGTTTGCGGAATATTCGGGCTTTCCCCTCATTCCCTATAAGGCCCTTGTGATAAACCTTGGGGAAGATGAAAAAGTTTCGGGAATAAGGATAAAATCAATAAAACAGAGGGAGATAAGCTACAAATTGGATTTTGCCCTACCCGTTGATACGCCCGGTTCCCAAACCCCAAAAACTTACCTCCCTCAAATATACCCAAAGGAAATTGTTTTTGTGGGGAATCAGGGCTTCTTCAGGGGGAATAGGTTAGCGTTTATAATTGTTAGCGCGATACAGATAAGGAACGGGAGAACTTACCTTAACGAGGAGGTATCCTTTGAGGTTATAAAGTCCAAGGAAAACTTAAGGTTCTCAAGGCCGAGGTACTCGGACGATAGGATATGGGGAGGGACATTTAAACTTCTCGGAATATCAAAATATCAAACCTCATCCTTCATCCCTCAGGATAGGGTGGATTTAGCGATAATTACGACCGAGAACCTAAAGCCCTATTGGAAGAACTTTGCGGATTTTAAGAACTCTATGGGGATAAGGACGGAGATATACACCGTTGAATGGATCTCCTCAAACTTTCCCGGAAACTCAATACCTACGAAGATAAGGAATTTCTTGAAATACCTTTATGAAAACTTTGGACTCTCCGCCCTTTTGATAGGGGCAGATCCACAGGAGGTTCCACCCCTAAGGACAAACGTACCCCTATTCTATGACACATTAAGCGGATATGGTAGCAGTTTTAGGGATTTCTTATTAACGGACTTTTACTATTCCGCCCTTGACGGAGAATGGAACACGAACGGGGACAGGTGGGACGGTGGGTGGGGTGATACTCTGGATCTAATACCCGATATCCTCGTCGGAAGGGTACCATTTTCTTCCCCAGAAAATGTAATAAACTACGTAAACTCCCTGATAGATTACGAAACGCGTAGGAGCTTTGATTCTCCGAATTTCGTTTTCTTCGGATCGAACCTTTTTGGTGACACCGTAAATCCCGACAGCGCGGATGGATGTATGATAGCCCTTAACATCTCAAGAAGGCTCACAACCATCCCACCTTCCCAAAAGAAGCTCGTATGCGAGAGAGCTTCGGCAATCTTAAGGGATACTTTAAACTTCTATAAACCCGTTATGGTTTTTGGGATAGGGCATTCAAACCACAGGTATATTTTGACGAGATATTCCACTTCCGTCGCGGATGCCTTCGATTACAGGAGGTTGAACGAGCTAAACTTCAAGTTCATAGCAACCTGGATAGGGTGTTTTATCAACGACCCATTTTCAAACTCCATAGGTTTGGAGGCGGTGAAGAGGGGTAAGGCGGTTGCATCCGTAGGGGCATCGAAGGCGGACTTCATTTTATCCGATATGATATGGCGGGAAGTATATGACTCAATAAACGCGTTTGGTGGTTTCCCCTACTTGGGCGTAGTGGTAAATTATGCAAAGATAAGGTACTCTTTTATAGCGCAGGTCAGTCCCCTGTTCAGGTACTTACTTTTCGCATACAACATAATAGGGGATCCAACCGTTAGGGTATTCAAGGAAAATAGGCAAAGGCTCCTCGTAAATTATACGGTCTTGGACACCCTCGTTATTTTCAACGTCTTGGACTCTCTAACCCTATCTCCCAAACCCTTTGTAAAAATAACACTTTCCGATTCCCGGGAAGTTATAGCGGAAGGGATAACAAACCTTTCCGGGAATGTATCGTTCGTTATAAAGAGAAACGACACTTTAAGATGGACCGCTTGGCACCCATCAAGCCTGATATACAGGGGCACCCTTTCCGCAAACTATAACGGTTATTATTTGAAGATAGACTCGGTTGCCCTATCCTCAAGCAACGATACGACGGATCTTATGATATGGATCAGAAATCTCGGTTCATCACCCACAACCCTTTCCCCGATTTTAAACTCTTCCGACTTCTTCATCCTCTCCTCACCCTCTCCATCCCTTGTACCCCCTAGGTCCTCCGTTAGGTTTATTTGGAGGGTTTATAGGAATCCGTTTTCATCAAACAAGTATTCAAAGATCAAGGTAAATTTAAACGGTACTTGGGATTCCGCTTATGTTTGGCTCGGAGGTCCCAGGTTGGTTTTCCATTCCGCAAAATGGAGGTACTTCGCGGATACTTTAATTCTGTTCTTTGACATTTCAAACTCCGGGAACGATACCGCATTTAACGTGAGGGTGGTAGTTGATAGTTCATCCTTAACTCCTTTGGGAGGGAATCAGATAAGTAGGCTTTCGCCTGGTGAATTTTCAAGGTATTTCCTAAATTTCCGCCTTAGGGGTCCCTTCCCTTACGGGCAGTGGCTAAGATTCAGGCTTTATGCCGGACCCGTTATGTATGGATTTTATAGGATAAGGATAGATACGCCCAGGGTTTCAATAACCGACTACTCAACGGAACCGATAAATAAGGGGGTGATAATTAGATGGGGATATACGGGGGATACTACGAAGAGGTACAATTGGAGGGTTTATGCGGATGGATCCCCCGTCGACCTTGACACGCTAAGTGGCTCAAACTTCACATATATAACCCAAGATTACACGCCAAGGAGGTTTTCCGTTACCGTTGTTCAGGATGGGATAGAGGGGGATACGGTATTTTCTACAACGGAAAGCCCAAACCCAACCCTACACTTCGTAAGGGATATAGATTACATCCTTTATTCCGCTTATCCTAGGTATAGTCTGTACTCAGGACCAATATTTGCCCAGCTTATACCAAACACCCCGGAGATTGAAATGGTAACCGCATCCGCCTTTAACAGGATATACGCCTTAAGGCTTGATGGTTCGGAGATTTGGAGGGCTCACCTATCAAGCTGGATAGAAACCTTCCCGGTTGTTGCGGATGTTGATGGGGATAAATACCTTGATGTGATAGTTGGAACTACCACCGAACTTTACGCCCTTAAGGGTTCCGATGGAAGCTTAATATGGAGGGTGAGATTACCATACTTCCCGGGAAGGCCCGATTCAACCCCCATACCTATGTACCTTATGGTCACAAAGGGGGAAGTGGGGAAAAACATCGTTGTTGTTAGCAGAAGGGGGAGTATCTTCGTTTATAACTCAAGCGGTGTGCTTTTGAATTATAAATTAAATTCGGCGAATCCCAATTCCGTTTCACCTCCCGCAACATACGACTTTGACGGTGATGGGATATGGGAGATAGCCTTGAAGGTTGGGGACTCCCTATATCTCTTTTCCCCTAACCTCAAAAATTATCCCAACTTTCCCATATGGGTTAGACCATCAAAGTGGCTTTTAATATGGGATTTCACGGGGGATGGAGTACCCGAAATTTTAACATGCGGACATAGGAACATCTTAGTTTCCCACCTTGGGGAGGTCCTCTTAGTTGACTCTGCGGCTTATAATCCCCACGGATATTGCTTACCCGTAGACTTCAACGGGGATGGGAGATATGACGTCGTTCAATATCATCCCGTTTTTGCATCAAGCTCCCCCGTTAGGGTTTATTCTTTGGATACTCAGTTCGTTTTACTCGCAACATTTTCGGAGGATGCAAATCTTAGGGGGAGGATGGCGAGCATAGTTGATATAAACAACGACGGTAAAGGGGAGATAATAATCTCGGATGCCAGATCTTTCTTACATGCTTATGCGGAAATAAGGAGGGAATTTTACGGCTTCCCGATAGACCTATCCGACCATAACAGGTTTAGGAGCAATACGGTTTTTTCTATCCCAAGCGCGGTTGAGTATGGGAACTACCTATATATCTTTGCTCCAACTGAGGCAAACAAACTATATTCTTGGAAAATATACGGGGGTAAGGTTATCTGGGGTATGCCGTTTTACAACAGGTGGGCCACGAACTCCCCGATAGATTCCTTACCGGACGAATTCGGAGCGGTGGCTTTGAGGGAGGAGAAGGAAGGCGGGGTATTGGTTGAATTTGGTAAGGATAAAATTAGGGTCTTGGGGAAAACGTGGGTTTCAATTTATTCCGTTGATGGGAGGAAAATTTTGAGGGAGTATGTGGATGGGGAGAAGGAGATAAAGTTGGATTTTCCAAGGGGAGTTTATATGGTAAAGGTTGGGAGTAGGGTATATAAGTTTTTGAAGAGGTGAGGAAAGTTAGGGAGTTTTCTTATGTAAGGATCAGGGAAAAGATCCCGAAAAGTTTAAGGTGGGCTTTTAGGAGGTTGAGGAACGGGCTCTTTCAGGTTAGGGGGGCGGGTAAGGCTTTTGATTATGAGATCGAGCCGAGGTGGGGATGGGAAAAGATTTACAGTATCTTGGGGGATCTGTATAAAGTTGAGGGGAAAGGGGGGAAATTGGGTATATATGAATGGGTTAAGGGGGAATTCTTGAGGCTTTATGGGGAGGTTTTGGAAGAAAAGGGTTATAGGGAGGAGGAGAATAAAAGGGGTTTGGGTAGAATAATGATATGGAAGTACAAACCCCACAGATTTCTGGAGATCCCGGCAAGGAAGTACGTTTTGGGTCCTTCGGAGGATGTCTTATATTTAAACTTCGTTTTAAAGGTTTTGGGATTTGATGTCGAAGAATTTGTGGAGGTTCCAGCGAATTTCTTTAAGGTAAGGTATTTGAGGGAGGGTAAGAAGATCTGGCTTTTGTCTTATTTGATCCTTTCGGGGGTATTCGGGTATGGGGAGGAGGGTTTTTTAGTAAACACGCCTTTCCTCTTTGAGGAGTTCGTGGGGAAGATTTATGGGGGAAAGAGGTTTTTTGGTAAGGGTTTTATTAAACCGGATTTCCTCTTGGAAGATGGGACACCCCTTGATGCGAAGTACAAGGAGGGGGTTCAAAGGTCGGATGTATATCAGGCTTTCGCTTATGCCAAGATTTTGGGAAAAAACAGGGCGATATTGGTTTATCCGGAAGTAAAGCCGAGGGTTATAACCTTGGGCGATGTATCAATATATTTAGAGGGGGTTTGGGAGTAGCCTATCGGGTTTTAGAATGTTTCCCCGAAGGACCCCTACCCCAACGAACCTGCCCTTAAAATAAACCCTCTTAAAACCTTCCCTACCCTCAAACCTCACCGGATTCCCCCTTAAAAACTTTTCCTCGTAAATTTCCACCTTCTCCATCCAATAAAGCCCCTCGTCCATAGGGATTAGATCTTCCCCCATTAATTCCTCCACTTTCTTAGCATTTTCCGATGAGATCTCCCCTATCTTTAACCTCTTAAGGAACTCCAAATACCCCACCGTTCCCAACCTATTTGCTATATCCCTACCCAAAGCCCTGACATAAGTTCCCGAAGAAACGGTACATAAAAACTTCAATTTATTTCCCGAAAACTCCAAAAGCCTAATTTCCTCAACATAAACCTTCCTAGGCTTCAGCTCGAACTCTTCCCCCTCCCGCGCCATTTCATACGCCCTCCTCCCCCCAATTCTTAAAGCGGAAAATCTTGGTGGCACCTGCTCGTACTCCCCCACAAACCCCCTCAAAGTCCATTCCACAAGATCCTTACTTAAACTTGGAACTTCCTCCTCCCTAATTATCTCCCCTTCAACATCCAAAGTATCCGTCTCCTTCCCAAGAACCAAAACCGCCAAATATGTTTTTGGCAAAATTTGAAAGTACCTTAAGAATCTCGTTGCCAAATTCACCCCCACTATCAGAAGCCCCTCCGCGAAAGGGTCCAAGATCCCCTCGTATCCCCCCTTTACCCTAAACTTCCTTTCCAGCTCGTTCAAGGTCTCCCTTGAGGTTTTCCCTTTTTCCTTATACACCCAAAAGAAGCCGTTCATTTCAATTTCTTCTCGATCTCCTTGAGTTTTTCGTATATCTCGGGAAGTTTGAAGAAGAGGGAGGCGCTCCTCCAGAACTCCAACCTATCCCTTGCCGGTATTTTACCCGCCAAAACACTGTTATCTTTAACATCCCTATCAACCCCGGAACCCGCCAGAATTATTACGTTGTCTCCTATTTTTAAATGCTCCGTTATCCCCACCTGCCCCGCAAAAATGTTCCACTTCCCTACCTTTGTTCCCCCCGCTATCCCCGTTTGCGCCGCTATAACGGTATTTTCCCCTACGCTTACGTTATGGGCTATTTGAACCAAGTTGTCTATTTTAACGCCATGTGAGATAACCGTTTCTCCAAAAGTTGCCCTATCAACGCATACGTTCGCCCCAATCCTAACGTTATCCCCCACTATTACCTTACCCACCTGAGGGATCCTAACCCAACCCTCCGCGGTCCTCTCAAATCCAAAACCCTCGGAACCTATCACCGCACCCGGATATATCATGCAGTTTTTCCCTATTTTCGTCCCCCAACCGATATAAACGAAGGGAAATATAACCGTATTCTCCCCTATCTCAACATCCTCACCGATGAAAACAAAAGGATAAATAACTACCCCCTCCCCTATTTTTGCACCCCTTGAGATGTAAGAGAAGGGTCCTATTATTGCGCTTTCGGAGATCTCGGCACCTTCCTCTATTATGGGATTTCCAAAAAATTCCCTTTTCTTCGGTTCAAAGAGCTCCAAAAGCTTTGCGAGGGCCAACCTGTAATTTTCAACCCTTATAAAGGCGGAAAAAGAAACGGGTGGTTTCTGGTTTGATATTACCACACCCACCCTTTCGTTAATTTTATCCTTTCCGTTCCAAACCGTCAAGTCCCTCTCCCCAGCATTTTCCGACTCTTTAATATCGAAAACCTCAAAATCCCCATCCCCCTCAATTTCACCCCCTACGATCCGGGCGATATCAATCGCCCTCAAGGGAAATTTTAACATCTATTGCTCCCTTCCTTTCAGCCAATTCGTTCAATTCTCTAAGCAAGCCTTCAAGGTCTGAGACGTTGTACCTTTCCGCGTTCTCCCCAATGGTTCCCCATATCGGTGTTCCGCATGCTATTGCGGGTATGCCATACTTAAAGAATATCTCCACCGCATCCGGATATCTCAGGACCACCTCCTCAACCGTGCTATCCTTTGTGATCTTCATCATGGGAATTTTACAGCGGTAAAATATCGGACTATGCTAATTCTAATTTCTCAAACCGGGGAGTTTTACATAGGGGAGATCCAGATAATGGATGTAAAATGGACGAACCATCAGGTGATAAGGAGCGCCCTTAAACTTCAGAGGGGGCAAAAGCTCAACCCCTTTGAATTTAAACAGGCACTTGTAAGGGTTTGGGACCTTGGGCTCTTTGACGACATTAAGGTTCTCGGGAGCTTGAGGAAGGATACACTGGACCTTTTGCTCGTTTTTAAGGAGGCTCCCAGGATAAAGAAGTTTGAGGTTAAAGGCGCAAAACAGGTTAAGGGGAAAACTTTACTTGATACCTTAAATAAGGTTTTCAAAAATAAGCCGGCGACCGAGAGGAACCTTTTTGCGATGAGGAAGCTTATAGAGGATATTTATAAGAAGAAGGGGTTTTTGAACGCGAAGGTGGAATACGAAGTTGGGGAGCCGGACAAAATGGGGGAAGCAGTCATAAAGTTTAGGATAGAGGAGGGGGAAAAGTTCAAGGTGGGATTCATAGACTTTAAGGGGAACTTGGCTTATTCCTCAAACACCCTAAAAAAAATCTTGCACACGAAGGAGTACAGGTGGTACCTTAGATTTACGGACTGGTATATTTTCAAGGAGGATAGATGGCAGGAGGATCTAAGGAGGGTTGAAAATTTCTATCACAATCACGGTTATCCAGATGCGAAGGTGGATTCCTTTTCTGTTTTCCCTTTGGAGAAGGGTTTTATGGGTATAGTGATACATGTTTCCGAGGGGGAAAGGTATAAGTTTGGGGATGTAGAATTTTCGGGAAATCAGGTTTTTGATAACAAAACCCTTGAAGAGAGGTTTAAAAGTATAGTTTTCAAACGTCCGAGTCCTTTTGAATGGGTAAAATACGCACTTTGGTATAGGGCGCCCAACGCCCTTGAGAGGGGTTTGTATTCCAAGGAGAAGTTTGAGAACGCGAGGGCGGAGATTTTAGGTCTTTACGCGGATTCGGGTTATATATTCGCAAACGCAAAGTTTGATGAAAGTAGGGAAAAAAATAGGGTAAATTACAGGTTTGAAATAACGGAAAACTGGAGGGTTAAGGTAAGGCTGATAGGGTTTCTAAATAATACGAGGACATACGATTATGTGCTGAGGAGGGAGTTTCTGATATTTCCCGGCGATTATTTCTCAAGGGCGCTTTTGATAAGGAGCCTTAGGAACTTGTACTATTTAGGGTACTTTGAGAATGTAAGTCCAGATATAAGGCTTATACCTAACGATTCCCAGAGGGTCGATTTGGTGATAACGGTTAAGGAGAGGCCAACGGGTCAGATAAGCGCCGGCGCAAGTTATAGCCAGCTTGAGGGCCTTTTTGGAAACTTCGCCTTACAACAGCCGAACCTATTCGGTAGGGGGCAATATGGGGAAATAAGGGTTGATTACGGGAAATACAGGAAGAACCTGCTTTTATCTTTCAGGGAGCCTTGGTTTTTAAGTAGTCCCACATCCCTAGGTGCAAGCGCCTATTACCTAACCCAATACTACTTTGATTACTGGCAGAATAAGGTTGGCTTTTCCGTTGATGTTGGCAGGAGAATATTTGGGACATATTGGGGCTTTAACGTAGGATATAGGTTTGAGAGGTTAAGGGTTTTCAACATAAGCGATAAGTACAAGGGTCTTCCCTTTTACGATTATTGGAAGAACAATAGGGCTTTAAATACCTCAACGGTTTCTGGAACGGTTTATTACGATTCCAGGGATAGGATCTTTAATCCAATAAGCGGTTTGAGGGCATCCTACGAGTTGAACATTGTGGGGGGACCGTTTGGAGGGGATGTGAATTTCTTAAGGCACTTTCCCGACTTCCAGTACAACACTCCCTTACCGTTTTTCGGTGGGAACAAGTTGATAAACCATCTCAGGTTAAGGGGAGGTTTATTGAACGGGCTTTCAAGCGATAAGGAGATACCTTTCTTTGAGTATTTCATATTGGGGGACGTTGGGTTTTATGGCCTTAGGGGGTACGACATAAGGAGCGTGGGAACAAAAGTTGGATACAACGTGATAGGGGGGAAGGTTTTTGGGGTTATAACTTACGAGTTAAGGCTGAGGTTGGATGAGAACTTTTATATCCTCGGATTTCTTGAGGGTGGAAATGCCTGGTGGGAGTTAAGGACGGTGAATTTGAGGGAAATAAAGAGGTCTGCGGGAATAGGTATAAGGGCGAATATACCTATGCTCGGGATAATGGGAATAGATCTTGGATACGGTTTTGACGAGCCATCAAAGGGGTTTAGGCCTCACTTCCAAATAGGAACGGGGTTCTAATATGAAAAGGCTATTAACCCTAATTCTCCTTCTTTCCTGCGTAGAGGAGGAAAGGGTAGAAATCTCGGAAGATATACAGGCTCACTTCACCCGACAGGATGATGTACTTGGCGTTATAGTCTCTCTGATAAACTCATCGAAGAAGACACTCAACATAGCGATATACGAGATTAACCATCCGGATATAGTAAAAGCTATAGTTGAGGCTAAGAAGAGGGGAGTTAAGGTGGAGATGGTAATGGACGATAGGATGAGGAAGGAATGGGCTTACAAGAGGCTAACAACCGAGAAGATACCGATAGTCTTTGACGACAGGAAACCTTTTATGCACAACAAATTCGTTGTGATAGACTCGCAGGTGGTGATCACGGGTTCAACAAACTTCAAAGAAAGCTGTATATACAGGAACGACAACAACGTCGTTGTGATAAACTCCCGAACTATAGCCTTGAATTATCTCAAGGAGTTTTACGAGATGTTTGAGGATAAAAGATTTGGGGCCCTTTCCCCGAGGAACACGGATTGCTGTTTTAGGTTGGGAAACTATAGAATTGAAGTATATTTCCCACCCGAGGATGACGCGGAAAGAAGGATAATTGATTTGATAAACTCCGCAAGGAGCAATATAAAGTTTGCAGCTTTCTCCTTTACGGATGACGAAATAGGGAACGCCATTATTTACGCCAAAAAGAGGGGGGTAAAGGTCAGGGGGGTGATTGAAAACAAGGGGATAAAAAATTTGGGTTCGGAATACGACAGATTCTTGAAGAACGGGATAGAGGTTTTACCGGATGGGAACCCATACAACATGCATTCAAAGTACATAATAATTGACGATAGCGTTGTGATAACGGGTTCTTACAACTTTTCGAGGAACGCCCAGGAGTTCAACGACGAAAACGTCGTAATAATTTTCAGCAAGAGGATAGCACGAAGGTATTCGGAAAACTTTGAAAAAATTTACGAGGAGGCGAGAAAACTGAACCCCCTTTAAAATACCTATATGCTCTGGTTAGTTGGAGCATTTGATATATCCTTTGGAGTGCACGGGAGGATCCCCTTTGAGGATTTCTCAAATTACGCTTCAACAGGCGTAGGTGCGGATATAGGAATGCGGTATTTCTTCGGAGCTTTCCAGCTCTTCGGATTATCCCTTGAGGGTGGGGCGACATATTTCTTCCAAAAACCCTTTTCCGACAGCAGTTCAAATTTTAAGATAAGGAGAACAAGCCAAACCAACTATTTCCCCTTCCATGCGAACCTACTTATGAAGTTTTACGTTGGGGAAAATATGTACGCCCTCGTGAGCCTTGGAGGGGGGGGAAACTACACGATACTAAATACCAAATATACCACATACAAGCTTGATACCATATCAAACGTATGGACGGAGATGGAGAAGGACAAAAGCGATGCCCAAAGCTCCTTCGGATACCTACTTAACTTCTCCTTCGCTTTAAGGCTTGAGGAATTTGACGTTTTTGCCGGAGTTAATATCTTCTCAATTAAGCCCAAGGTTTTCAACCTTCTAAATGGTGAGTTTGAGGAGAGGAATTTGGCTTATAGCAATTTCTACTTTGGGGTGAGGTATTTCGTAAAGTTCGGTATATGAGGCCCCGTTTGCTCCTCGCGACCTCAAATTTACACAAGGTCGTTGAGATAAGGGGTATTCTGGGAAAATGCATAGAGATATTGTATTTCGGGGATTTCCTTTTGGAGACGCCGGAGGAATGGGGTAGAACTTTAAGGGAAAACGCGTTAATTAAGGCAAGGTATGGTTATGAGAAGACTGGATATCCTTCCCTTGGGGAAGATACGGGGCTATTTGTTGACGCTTTAAATGGGGCTCCCGGGATATTCTCCTCAAGGTTCGCGGGGAAAAATGCGACGGATAAGGAAAATAGGGAGAAGCTCCTTTATCTTATGAAGGGCGAGGAAAACAGGAAGGCGAGTTTCGTAACGGTTCTTGCGTACTATGATGGGGAGAGGGTTGAATTTTTTGAGGGTGTCCTTGAGGGGAAAATCTTAAGGGAGGAGAGGGGAAGCTTTGGTTTCGGTTACGACCCCATTTTTATCCCGAAAGGTTATAATATGACTTTGGCGGAGATGAAGATGGAGGAGAAGAATAGGATAAGCCATAGGTATAAGGCGGTAAGGAAGTTTTTGAAATGGTACGTGTCGGTTTTATAGATACATCCCCCTTTTGGAAATATTCTTATGGGGAGTATCATCCCCTGAAGATGTACAGGCTATATTTAACCCAGGAACTTCAGAGGGCAAAGGGTTTACTTGAGGGGGTTGAGATCCTATATCCCAAAATGGCGGATATGGGTTTAATTAGGAAGTTCCATTCGGAGGATTACCTTAGGGTTTTGGAGTTGGCGGATGAGGGGGATTGGAGGGATTATATGATATATTACGGTTTGGGAACGGGGGATTGTCCCGTCGTAAAAGGTATATACACCGCATCCCTACTTTCGGTCGGGGCCTCCCAACTTTGCGCGGAGTACATAATCAAGGGGGGAAAATACGCCTTCAATATGGCGGGAGGACTACATCATGCCATGCCAGACAGGGCAAGTGGCTTCTGTTATATAAACGACCCTGTTATTGCCATTTTCAGGCTCTTGGAGAATTTCAACAGGGTCCTATACCTTGACATAGATGCGCACCATGGGGATGGGGTTGAGAGGGCGTTTTATTCCGATCCTAGGGTCTTTACTATAAGCACCCACGAAAGCGGGAAATATCTATTTCCGGGTACGGGTTTTGAATACGAGATGGGGGAAGGTGAAGGTTTTGGATACTCCCTAAACTTTCCCTTTCCACCGAACTCTGGGGATGATGTATATATCTGGGCTTTTGAAAATGTAATAAAGAGGGCTATAGAGAATTTCAAGCCGGAGGTTGTTGTCTTACAATCGGGGGCGGATGCCCTTAAGGGGGACCCTCTAACCCATTGGAATTTAACAACAAACTCTTACATAACCGTATATGATTTTGTTTTAAGCTTGGGAATTCCCGTTCTGGCTTTGGGAGGGGGGGGATACAACGTTGGGAATGTTTGCAGGCTTTGGACGATATTACTGTCAAAGCTTACGGGAAAGACCATAGATGACCAAGTTCCGGAGGAATGGAAGGAAAGGGCAAGAAGGTACGCTGTGAATATAGAAAAGATATTTGATTTTGAAAGGACAACTTCAAGCTCTACGGTTTGGGATGAGGTGAAAGGGGTTGCAGATTATTTGCTTCAAAATCATCCGATTTTAAAATAAAAAAATGGGATGGTAGTTGGGTGGGGGTGAGGGTTTAAAGGAACTCTGAAAGGAGGTGTTCCAGCCGCACGTTCCCGTACGGCTACCTTGTTACGACTTCGCCCCAGTCACCGAGTTTGCCTTCACCCCACCCTCGGTGG
>JBMSAP010000029.1:0-34462 GCA_049414445.1 Candidatus Caldipriscus sp.
AATATTTACAAGCGTTCGTCGATGTGGGGGGTGTTGATGGGGGAAAGGGAGGGATTGAAAGGGTAGGGTTTAAAAAATTCAATATTGATGGGCGAAAAAGGGTATATTTTCTTTGCCCTGATTTTATTGAGGGTTTTGGAAGTTAGGTTCAAAAAGCTTAATCCTGATGGGTGTTCGTCGATCCCCCAGGGTTTTACCCCCAACTGGCGATCGACGGGTTTATAATATTAACTTCGGTATGTTAGGTGAGTGTGGGTGAGGTCAAGGAAACCCTTATGGTTATTGGGAATTTTGGGGGTAAAAAGAAAAAAGGACAAGGGCAGGTTTATTACGTTCCTATAAGGGATTGAAACTAATAGTGTCTTATGCCAGCGTATGTTTATTACGTTCCTATAAGGGATTGAAACTCTGGCGAGGTGTATGCCAGAGGAGATTTTTAAAGTTGGTTTATTACGTTCCTATAAGGGATTGAAACCGAAGATCTTTTTCTTGCACGATTTCAATAATTGGGGTTTATTACGTTCCTATAAGGGATTGAAACTATTTTCACCGTATGTGATGAAGAGACCGCAAAAAAGAAATACGGGGGAATTTGCGTAATATCAGATGTAAAGGCTTACATACACTTTTAATATCCACAATACAACGCAAACATAAGCTCCCGCTACCACATCGTCTAAAACTATCCCCAAACCTCCACCAAAATTCTCCACCTCCCTTATTGGGAACGGCTTTAAAATATCAAAAAGCCTAAAAAGGATAAATGCGAGAGCGAGGTTTTTAAAATTGGGTTCAAGGTTGAATGTTGAAACGAAAAACCCAACGATCTCATCAATCACCACTTCCCTCGGATCCTTTTCCCCCCTTTTCTTCGCGACGAAATCCGCGGATATAACCCCAAAAACAAATAGAAACAAAAATATAATGGCAAACGAAAAAAGATCCCTCGCCAAGAGGATAAATGGAATTGCCCAAAGGCTACCCAAAGTTCCAGGAAAGTACTTTACTTTGCCTACGAATAAGCCCGTTGCTATACCTTCAAGTATTTTTCCCACCAAGCTAAGTATCTTTTCAACCTATCTATCCTCAGATCGGGCGGACCGCTCCTTGAAAGCCCGTGACTCGTCTCCTGCGGATACCTAACGAAAACAACCTCCCTACCCAAGATCTTTAAAGCCTTAAACAACTGCTCCGCCTCGGATATCGGGCACCTGTAATCCCCCTCGCTGTGTATTATCAATAGGGGTGTTTTTATATTCTTTGCCAACCTTAAAGGGGATCTTTCCCAAAGCTTTTCTATCCTATCCCAAAAATCCCCCTCCCAATATTGGTCAGGTGAAAAGGTGAAATCCGCGGTTCCCATCATGGATATAAGGTTTACAACGCTCCTGTCGGTTATCGCCGCTTTAAAGATATCCGTATTCCCTATAACCCAATTGGTCATATATCCCCCATAGCTACCACCCGTAATCCCAAGCCTATCAACATCAACAAAGGGTAAGCCCCTTATGAAATTTACAACGGACATGATATCGATATAATCCAGATTTCCCCAATCACCTTTTATTGCGCTCGCAAACTTTTCCCCATAACCCTTACTTCCCCTTGGGTTTGAATATACAACTATGTATCCGTTGGATGCGGTAGTTTGAAGCTCGTGGAAGAAAACGTTCCCGTAGCACATATGCGGTCCTCCGTGTATATATAGTATGGTGGGGTATTTGAGATCCAGGTTGAAATCTGGGGGTTTTAAGAGCCAGGTGTGTATTTTTACATCGGCGGAGTCAACCCAAAACTCCTCCGGATCCGATACCTCAACCTCCTCTATCCATCGGTTGAATTTGGAAATCCTTTTAACTTCACCGTCATAAATCCAAAGCTCGGGGGGAAGCGTGGGTGTGCTTGCGGAAAATATGAAGGTTTTTCCGTCTGTATCAAAGGAGGAAATCCCTCCCCTAAATTCAAACAACCTTCCAAAGTTCCCATCCAAATCCGCCCAGTATAATACCGCGTTCCCGAATTCCGTTAAAATAAAGTAAAACTTTCCGTCGGAGAATCTAATCGGGATCCCTTCTCCCTCCCCCGTATCTCCCAAAATATAATAGCCAACGCTGTTATCGATCTTCTCCGTTATGTTTCTTGCACCCTTTCCGATCTCATAAACCCAAAGCCCTATATTTTTCGTTCCCCAGCCGTCATTCGGATCTTCATGCCCCAAAAACATCAAAATTCCGTTTGATACAAATCTTAAATAATTCTTCGGACCCTCAAATGGAGTTATATCCGAAATCTCTCCGCTTTCACGGTTGTAGAGTTTTATGTATGCTCTATTTTCCCTCTCCTCCGGGTCATAACACAGGAACGCCAAGGACTTTCCATCCGGGGAAAATGTGGGTGATGAATGCCAAAGCCTTTTATCGCTCGGAATTTCCGAAACTTTTCCACTTTCAACATCCACCAAAAATATCCCGGGCCTTTTATCCAAAAAATATCCAAAGCCGTCAAGCCTATAAAACTGTGTCCTTATCTCAAGGGGAGGGTTTGAAAGGTTTTTCTCCTTCCTCTGTTTGATGCTCTCTTTTTTTAGATGCTCCAAACTTTCCATAAATACCACCGCCAGAAGTTTCCCATCAGGCGAGACCGAATATTCAAATATTGAACCTTCCGGAAGGTTTGTTATTTTCTCCGCCTCACCCCCATCCCTCCTCAAAAAGTATATCTGCTGGTTCTCCTCCCTCCTTGAAACGAAGAATATCCCCTTTCCCAAAGGGTGCCACTTGGGCATTAAATCCGAATTCCCCGAAGTTATTTTCCTTACTTCCCCACCCGAGTATAGGTAGATGTTGGTTATGTATCGGTTCTTTTCCCCGTCTATCTCCTTAAGGGTAAAAACCGCCTCATTTCCCAAAATCTCGACCGAAGAAACTGCCTTTATTTTAAAAAGATCTTCAACCGTTATTTTTGCCATCGTGTGGGTATTATACCGTCGCTCATCCGAACTTTCCCGTTATATAGTCCTCCGTGAGCTTCTCTTTGGGTTTGACGAATATTTGCTTTGTTTCCCCGAACTCCACGAGGCTTCCGTTATGGAAAAATGCGGTGTAATGGGAAACCCTCGCCGCCTGATGCATACTGTGTGTCACCAAAACTATGGTTATGCTTTTTGAAAGCTCTGACATAAGATTCTCTATCTTTGCGGTTCCTATTGGGTCTATTGCGCTTGTGGGTTCATCAAACAACAGAACCTCCGGATCCACCGCAAGGGCTCTAGCTATGCACAGCCTCTGCTGTTGCCCACCGGAAAGGGAATAAGCGTGATCCTTTAACCTATCCTTCACCTCATCCCATAACGCCGCCTTTATTAGGGAATCTTTTACCTTCTCGTAAATGAAGTCCTTATCCCTTATCCCCCTTATCCTTAGACCGTAAGCGACGTTCTCAAATATGCTTTTAGGGAAAGGGTTGGGTTTTTGAAAAACCATACCCACCTTTGACCTGAGCTTTATTAGATCGTAATCCTTGGAAATGATGTTTTCCCCTTCAAGCAAAACCTCCCCCTCCGCCCTCGCCCCTTCTATCCCCTCATACATCCTATTCAAAACCCTTATAAACGTCGTTTTCCCACAGCCCGAAGGTCCGATTATTGCGGTTATTGCATTCTCGTAAATGGGCAAACTTATGTTAAACAGAACCTGTTTGTAGCCATAGTAGAAATTCAGATTTCTCGCATCAATTTTTACTTTCATAAGGGGAAAATTCTAAACCCGTTTTCAACCTTATAATACCCACCTATGGTAAGTATCCTTTTAATTTCCTACGGGCCTTCCCTCTACACCCTAAAGGGTGTGAGGAGGACTATCTCCGCGATTGCCCCAAACTACGTGATGGGGCAGTACAGTCCATTCGCCTTCGTGTTCAACTTCTCGCAGGCATACGGCTGGATAGCCAACCAGCTCCCGTTCAGAGATATAACAAACACGGGGCAGGAGAAAGAGTATATAGACGGCTTCTACTCCGCAAGTAACCTCTTCGGCATAGGGTACGGGCAGAGGTTCTTTGAACTTGCCATAATGGGCTCTTACCACCTTGACGCGTGGGATAAAAACAATCCCAACAACGACAGGCTGTATGGCGACAACCTCCACTCCCACGGATGGGGAGATCTGTACCTTGCGGGTAAGCTCATCTTCCCAATACACTTTGAAAACGTCTCCTTCTCCCTCGGTGTTGCGGGACTCTACTTTACTCCCGGGATCTCAAACATAAAGATAGCCCATTTAAGGGACACATCCCAGGATAAATTTATATCCGACGTTAGGGGTTGGTACCAGAAGGGTGGGGTCTTCAGGACCTTCACTTACGGGGATCAGGGTTATGCGGTAAGGGGCCTATTTACCTTCCTCCCAAACAACAAATACCTACAAATAAACCTAAACTACGGATATAGTACAAATAACCTTTCGGATAACAAAGACGATCAGATCTTTTACGGTGGTTCCATTATGGCCACCCTCCCCGGCTTCCAACCCTTCTTTGAGGTATCCCTTGAGGACTTTTACAAGAATAGGACTTGGGGTTCTCCTTTCTATATAACGGGCGGTGCAAACCTTGATGCGGGAGGATTTATAATAACCGTAGGGGCGGAAAAAGTTTTCTGGTTTGATGGAAATAATATAAACGATACGAGGAACCTTGATAACATAAAGAACTACTCTTATGTCCTCGGGGATGCCAGCGGAAGGAGCCAGGAGATGACAAAACCCAACTCTTGGTTTAACAGGTTCTGGAATCCAAACTTCGCCCTCTGGCTCGGCCTGAGCTACACCTTCGTTCCGCCGGTTGAGAAGAAACCCGAGAAGGAAAAGCCCCAACCCACTTATATCGCCGGTGTTGTGTTTGACAAAGCATCCGGAAAAACACTCGGCAACGTTAAGGTTTTACTCAAGGAGACGAACGTATCGGTTATAACAGGCGATGATGGCGCTTATAAATTTGAAAACGTTAAACCCGGTTCCTACACTTTGATCTTCTCCGCACAAAATTACATCGCCACCACTAGGATTGTGGATGTAAAACCCGGACAGCCTGCGATAGTAAACGTTGAGCTCGTACCAGCAAAAGTAACGTACATAACCGGCATAGTTTACGATAGGGAAACCAACAGGCCCATAGGTGGGGCGAGGGTTTTGGTTAAGGAAACGGGAGCGGAGACTATAACCCAAGATGACGGAGCTTACAAGATAGAGAACGTAACCTCCGGCGCATATACCTTGATCTTTAGCGCCCCCGGTTATCAATCCTTCTCCGTATCCGTTGCGGTGGAGGATAAGCCGGTGGTAAGGGATGCTTATCTCACAAAGGGTGCGGAGGTGCAAAAGGTGGAGGTAAAGGCGGGTTCAATATTGGGTGTGGTCACGGATAAGGAGAAGGGAACTCCTATAAGAGGTGTGAGCGTTGTTTTGAAGGAGACGGGCCAGAGCATAACAACGGACAGGAGCGGTTCCTTTAGGTTTGACAACTTAAATCCCGGCGCATATACCATCTCCTTTGACGCGGAGGGCTATCTAGATTATACAGAAATCGTTAGCCTAGCGGAGGGGCAAACCTACACGATGAGGGTGGCTTTAACTCGAGTTCCCAAGAAGAAGGGGGCAAATCTCCTCGGTAAGGTTTCTGATGCGGAAAGTGGTAAGGGCATAGCGGGCGCGGTGGTGAGCGTCGAAGGGGTAACATCCGCAACCACGGACAACGACGGAATATATAGGATAGAGAACGTACCTGTGGGAACCTACACCGTTAAGGTGAGCGCCATTGATTACCGAACCTACACGGAGGTTATAAGGCTCAACGAGGGGGATAACTTAAAGAACTTCTCCCTACAGCCTTCCGTTATAAGGGGTAGCCTGATTATAACCGTCGTTGATAGGGATAACAAGAAGCCCGTTTCCGCAACGATAATATTCGAGGGGCAGAACATCGGACCCTACGAGACCGATCCAACCTCCGGTTCCGTAACCGTTAAGGACATACCCGTGGGAAGTTACAACCTTAGGGTTAAGGCAAAGGATCCCGCATACGCCGAGCAGGTTAGGGTGGCGGTGGTTGAGAGGGGAACAAAGGAAGTAGTCTTTGAGCTCGTAAAGAAGGGAACCGAGATAACCTTCAGGGACATATACTTTGACCTGAATAAGGCTACCCTTAAACCCGAGGCAGAACCAGCTCTGAGGGAAATATGCACCTTCCTCAAGGAAAACCCGGACGTCATAGTTGAGATACAGGGACATACGGATGAAAGGGGATCAAAAACTTACAATCTCAGGCTCTCTCAGGCTAGGGCCCAGTCCGTGGTGGATTGGCTCGTAAATAACGGGTGTGCCGAAAGCGGAAGACTTGTGGCCAAAGGTTACGGTGCAAGCATGCCCGTGGTTAGGAACGCCAAAACCGAGGCCGAACATGCCCTCAACAGGAGGGTAGTGGTGAAGGTCCTCGGCATAAAGAAGTAAGGAAAAACCGAGGAAAAGCTTTGGGGGGGGGACTTTAGTCCCCCCTTTTTTATTCTATATCAAGATCCACGACATCCGCCAGGACGTTTATCCTTTCCCTTACTCTTTCCACCTCTTTTAAGTCAACATCTACCACCGCAAAACCTTCCCTTTCCCCCAACCTAACGAGTACCTCCCCCGCTGGAGAAATTACAGCAGAATTACCCCCATACACTATACCCTTCTCCTCCCCCACCCTATTGCAACCCACGATAAAGATCCCGTTTTCCGCGGCCCTTGAAACGAGCATAGAGTTCCATACCCCAACTCTAGTTAAGGGCCATTGGGCGGGTATAAAAATTATCTTAACACCTTTCAAGGCGAGCTTTCTAAAAGTTTCTGGAAACCTAAGGTCGTAGCAAATTTGCAGGGAGAACTTAAAGGGATTGCCTCCAATTTCCACTTCAAAGAGCTTTAGAGACCTTCCGGGCTTGAAAATTTCCCCCTCGCCAAGGGGTTTGAAAAGGTGAGCCTTATCGTAGTAAAACATCCTATCCCCCAAAATAAAAAACGCGGTGTTGTATATCCCATCATCCCTCCTTAATGCCATGGAGAAGACAAGGGCCTTTCCCGTTTCCCTTGAAAGTCCCCTTAAAAATCTCAGGCTTTCACCGTTTATATCCTCGGCGTTTTCCGCAACCTCCTTGTATCCCGTCGTCAGAAGTTCCGTAAATACGAATATATCGGCAGAGTTTTTCCTTACCAAAAACTCCACCTTCTCCAAAACCTCCCTTTTATCCGTAGTATCAATTTGCCCGAGCGCCACCCTCATTTTCGTATTCTAATTAAAACAAAAAACGCCAAGATCTGGGAAATCAAAGCGAAGGCAAGGAGATAATAAACTGATAGCTCATAAAGAAAGCCAAAAACTGCACTTCCCAAAAGCCAAGATACGCCGTATATCGTATGGAATACCCCGAACGCCCCTGCCCTCCTTTCCTTAGACACAATATAAGCAACCGCCGACTTAAGTACGGTTTCGTGTATCCCCATAACAAAACCCCAAAGGGAAACCGCCATTATAACGGAAGGAATACCCTTAAAGAGAAAACCAAAAAGGGTTATGGGTGCGGAAAGGATGGGTAGTAAGAATAGTATCCTCAGCTTGAATCTATCGAAGGAAAAACCCGCAAGGAGGCCAAAGATCGCGTCCAAACCCATGGCAAGGGCGAAGAGGAGGGGAATGGTTTCATCCTGAAGGATACCCGCACTCTTTAAATGATAGGATAAAATTTGGAAGTGGGGGAAACCGAGGACGGTGAGGAAAACGAAAAGTATGTAAAGCTTAAGGGAACTTGCGGGGAAAATTTCAATTTTCTCCGTTTTAGCCTCTATCCCCTCGGGTTTTGGGTAAAGGAAGATGGATAGCGTTAAAAAAGATAAGCTTATTATGGCGGGGATTCCCAAAAATAGGAAAGCTTCATGGTAATTCTTTGATCTTGCGAGGACAAAGGAAACAAAGAGGGGACCGAGAACCGCCCCTATCTGATCCAAAGCTTCATGTATGGCAAAACCCTTACCCAAACCGATGTTTGAAGATGCAAAGGATATTATTGTATCCCTCGCGGGAGTTCTTATAGCCTTTCCCAACCTCTCGGAAATTATCAGAAAGGAGGCAAATTCCCAGCTTTTTGCGAAGGAAAGTATGGGAACGGACAAAAGGTTTAAAATGTATCCCAAAAATGCCAAAGGCCAATACAACTTTGTTTTATCCGCTATGTAGCCGAATATGAGCCTAAAACCATATCCCACAAACTCCCCTATTCCCCCCACAAGCCCCACGATCCAGGCGCTCGCGCCCAAGGTGTAAAGGAAAGGTCCGGTTATCCCCCTTGCCCCTTCGTATGTTATATCCGCGAAGAGACTAACGATTCCTAAAAGGAAGATGAAAGTCAGGGCTTTGCTTCGCATTTTTTATAATTTCAATCTCCGCCTTCCAAATTTCTATTCTCGCCCTTTTCTTCAGGATCTCACCCTCTATTTCCCTAAGCGTCCTCCAGTTTATGTATAAGTTCGCGGAGCTTAAGAGGAGCCAAAATACCGCAAAAATATAAAGCCCGAGTATTATGTATCTCACTTTTCAACTATGACCACATCCTCTTCCTCCACCGGGTCCGTCTCGGGTAATCTAACATTTACCACCTGCTTTTCCGTTGTAGTTATGGTTTTCCCCACAAAGTTCGCAAATATCGGAAGCTCCCTCCAACCCCTGTCTATCAAGACACACAACTTTATGCTCCTGGGCCTTCCAAATTCAAATATATGCTCCATCGCCGCCCTTACCGTCCTCCCCGTATATAAAACATCATCAACCAAAAGTATATCCCTCCCTTCAACGGAAAAAGGAATATCGCTCCCCTTAACCTGAGGCACCTCCGCGACCAAAGAAAAATCATCCCTATAAAAGGTTATATCTAGCTCCCCCATCTTCAAATCAACCCCCGCATACTCCTTAATGTATTTCGCTATCCTCCTTGCGAGAAACACCCCCCTAGTTTTTATCCCTATTATCGCCAAGTTTTCCAGATCCTCGTAATCTTCCCAGATCTGAAGGGCGAGCCTCCTGTATATCCTGTCCATCTGCTTGGAATTCAAAAGGACGTACATAGGAGGGAATTTTAAGGGGGCATACCAACTAAGGATTTCAGGGTTTTAACCTCATCCTCCCTCAAATACCTCCATTTCCCCACCTCCAGATCCAACTTTACGTTCCCATAAAAAACCCTCTTTAACCTCAAAACCTTTAAGTTAAATTTCCCCGCCATCCTCCTTATCTCCCTGTATTTTCCCGTCTTCAACACCACAAAAAGCCTATTTTTCCCCAAGATTTTACATTCCACCGCCCTTAAGATTTCCCCCCTATCCTCCACCCCCTCCAAAAAACCTTTAACTACCCCCTCATCCACCTTTCCATCCACCTCAACCACATAGCCCCTCCTTATACCGTATTTTGGATGGGTTAGCCTGTGTATAAGCTCCCCATCGTTTGTAAGGAGCAACAGCCCCTCGGAATCCTTATCCAACCTACCCACCGCGTTGAGATCCCTAAATTTTTCGGGTAAAATCTCGTATATGGTCCTGTTGAATCTATCCGCCTTTGATACCACATAACCCCTGGGCTTGTAAAATGCGACATATACGAAATTTACGAACCTTTTC
This sequence comes from Candidatus Caldipriscus sp., assembly GCA_049414445.1. Classification (GTDB taxonomy): domain Bacteria; phylum Hydrothermota; class Hydrothermia; order LBFQ01; family LBFQ01; genus Caldipriscus. Next base: position 9,702 of record JBMSAP010000029.1, read on the forward strand.
GGCTCAAGATCTTCCACCTCCACCCTCTCATCCCCCTTCAAAACCATCATAGGTTGCCTTACAACCTCGCCGTTTACGCGTACTTTTCCCTCCATTATCAGATCCCAAGCCTTCCTCCTTGAGATCCCATAAAACCTCTGAACGTACCTCAAAAGCCTCATATCACCCTTATTCCAAACTTACCACAAAATTCACTTCTCTCCTCGGGAAAATCCGACCTATAATGCACCCCCCTACTTTCCTCCCTCAAAAGGGCGGATAATGCTACCCACCTCGCCAAATTCGCTAAACCCCCAAAATTTTTAAGATTTTCAACCGCATAGCTCAATGCTTTACCTTCCCTCACCACCCCAACGTACGCATCCATAATTTTCCTCACTTCTTGAATATTTTCCTCCCCCTCCTTAAACTCCACCTCCAAGATCTTCAAAAAGTTGAATTCTTCCCATTCGGATAAGTTGTTTTCTATATCAATGGCAACCCTATACCCGAAAACCAAACCCTCCGCTAAGGAGTTTGAGGCGAGCCTGTTCGCCCCATGAACCCCGGTATCCGCGCACTCCCCAACCGCCCAAAGCCCCTTAACGTTTGTCCTACCCCACGCGTTCGTCCTTATCCCACCTATGCTATAATGTGCCGCCGGCTCTATTGGGATCCTATCCCCGAAGATCTCCCTAAATCTCCTTGCTATTGGGAATCTCTCCAAATCCACCCTTGAAACATCAAGGAAAACCTTGCCATATCTCTTCGTAAAATTGTAAATAAACCTCGCGAGCTCATCCCTCGGAATTAGCGGATTTACTATCTCTCTCCCCTCCTCATCCACGATCTTCGCACCCGCCCCCCTTAAAGCTTCGGTTAGAAGTACTGGGGGATCCATAGGCACCACCGTTGGGTGGAACTGGACAAACTCAAGATCCGAGAGGTAAGCTCCCACCCTCGCTCCCATAATTATTCCCTCTCCCACGCTTGAAGGGGGGTTTGTCGTTTTACCCCAAAGGGCGGAATATCCCCCCGTTGCCAGCACTACATTTTTCGTCTCAATAAACTCCCCGTTTGAAAGTTCAACCCCCACAACCTCCCCCCTTTCAACCCTTAAGGAAACCGCCTTCCCATAAAACCTGTCAATGTGTTTTGTCTTTTCAATTAAAAACTCAAGGATCCTTTTACCCGTCTCATCCCCTAAGTTCCAAACCCTTGGTACGCTATGCCCCGCCTCCAAATGGGGTTCTGGATTGAACCTAAACCCCATAGATATAAGCATATTCACCACAATTGGGGCATAATGCGTTAATACCACCACCGCCCTCCTATCGTTTAACCCCCTTCCCACCCTTAAAGTGTCCTCATAATGTAAAATTGGGGAATCTTGTAATCCCAAGGATGCGGCAACTCCTCCCTGAGCCCAATACGTATTTACCAGATTTTCCTCCCTTGGAGCCACTATGAGAACTTTAAGTTTTTTAAAGTTTAATGCGGTCCAAAGCCCAGCTATTCCACCACCTACAACCACAACATCATACATTTAATATCCTCCTTACGACCTCCGCATCATCAAAGGGATACTTTACCCCCTTTATCTCCTGATAGTTCTCATGCCCCTTTCCCAAAATAGCGATCACATCCCCCTTTCTTGCTATGCTCAAAGCGAAGGATATTGCCTCCTTCCTATCCGGGATCCTGTAATATTTCTTTTCCTTTATCCCCCTTGCGATATCATCTATTATCCTTTCTGGGTCCTCAAAGCGCGGATTGTCCGAAGTTAAAATTATGATATCCGCAAATTTTTCCGCGGTCTCACCCATAAGGGGCCTCTTACCCTCATCCCTGTTCCCACCTGCCCCAAAAACCACTATCAATCTCCCCGAAAACCTCCTAAGCTCCTTAAGCACCTTTTCCATAGCGTCAGGTGTATGGGCGTAATCCACGAATACATGAAAATCCCCGGAAAATACCCTTTCAAGCCTCCCCTTAACCCCCATAAAATTCTTCAGTACCTTCCTTATACATTCGTCTGGAATATTAAAAATTTTTGAAACCGCATACGCGGAAGTTATATTATATGCGTTATATTCCCCCAAGAGGCCACTCTCAAAAACCTCACCGTTTATATCCAAAACCAAACCCCCAATAGAATGCTCTAAGATCCTAAAGGAAAATTCCCCATTTTTCCCGTAGGTGATCACCTTGGCGCGAGTTGATCTAATAAATTCCCCCGAGTAAGGGTCGTCGGAATTTATAACCGCAAATGCATCCCCATCAAGCATCCTAAAAAGTTTCAACTTTGCATTCAGGTAGTTCTCCATACTTCCATGGTAATCAAGGTGATCCCTACTTAGGTTCGTGAAGACCCCAACCTTGAACTTTATCCCATCAACCCTACCCTGATCCAAACCTACGGATGAAACCTCCATAACCGCAAATTTTCCCCCTGCCCTCCTTGCCCTCCCCAAAATTCTAAAAATATAGAACCTCTCGGGCGTAGTGAGCTTTGAAGTTTTAACTTCCGTCAAGTCATCCCAAATAACTGTCCCTATAAGGGCGGTTTTACCGGCGCATGAACCTAAAATCTCCCTGATTATAAAGGATGTGGTGGTTTTCCCGTTTGTACCCGTTATTCCCACTATTTCCATGTCATCAAACTTGTATAACCTTTCCGCCCATTCCTCCGCGGTTTTCCTAGTATTCCCGCTAACTATTTGCTCAACCTTTATATCCAACCTCTCAGGGGTTATTACGAGTTTTGCCCCCCTCCTTACCGCCTCCCCCACATCCTTCAAATTATCAAAGCTCTTTCCCCTTATCACAACAAAAATATCCCCCTCCTTAATGTCCTCAACAAAATGGGATATATCCTGGTACAAGATTGAATTTTAACGGTGTTATAATTTTGGGTCGTGGATATAGCGGAAAGGTTAAAGGGGATTCTTAGGGAGCTTAGGGAAATGGGTTATTCTTTTGATTACAAGTTTAATAGGGGGGCAAGCGATAAGAACCTTGAGGGGCTATCCGAAAAACACGCGGAACTTCTGAAAAAATACAACGGATTTTATATAAAATTCGGGGAAAGATATTTCAAGCTACTTTCCACGAAGGAGATAGCGGAAAGGAAGGGGGAAAGGATCCCCTTCGTTGAGATAGACGGAGAAAACATATATTACCAGGAAAATGGGGATTTTGAGGGAATTTTTTGGGAGAAACTTGAAAGCTTCCTTTCTTCCATAAAGGGGAGCTTGGTGTTGAAGGGTGAAGAGTTGGCAAAACTTGACCTATCAAGGCTAAAAGGGATAAAGAAATTAAAGCTCATCCTTTCCGGCGAAGGGGTTGACCTTTCTCCAATTTCCGCCCTTGAGGATCTTGAAACCCTAGAGATTGAAAACCTTGAGGATTTGGAAGCCTTCAATAATGTATCTTCCAATTTGAAGTTTTTAAACATAAGGAACCTCACCTACCTTCGCGGGTTCTCTTGGTTAGGCGGATTAAAGAACTTGCTTGAGATAAGGATAGATGGGATCTCGGTCATTTACCTCAAGGGTGAAATAGACCTTTCCCCATTTAATTGGAAGATCCTAAGGTTGAGGAACGGGGTTCTTTCCGATGAACTTGAAGTTTTGAAATTACCAAGGAGCATTAGGATCCTTGAAATGTCCAACCTTTCTATAAAGGCTCCTCCGAAGATCATCTCCAACGGACTTTTGGAGTTGGATATGAGGGGGAACGGGATGGAAGAACCGGAAAACTTAGCCCTCATTTCCACCTTAACCGACCTTGACCTTTCGGATAACAGGATAAAAAACCTCGATTGGTTGTGCCCCCTCAGGAACCTCGAAACCCTGATCCTGAACAACAACATATTGGAGGAATTTTCTCCCCCCTGTATCCTGCAAAACCTTTACAGGCTTGAAATTAAGGGGAATCCAATAAGGAAAATTGATAGGACAAAGCTCCCGAACTTAAGGGTATTGATGAGCTGATGAAAATAGGGATCCCCCTATTATCCTTAGGAAGCTACGGGGGTGTAAGGAAGATAGTGGAGATATCAAATTATTTATCGGGGAAAAATGAGGTTTGGATCTTGTACCCAAGGGGTAGGGGGGAAACGCTTTTTAAAATTTCGCCAAAGGTAAAGCTCGTTGAGAGCCCCTTTAAAAACAGATTTTTACATCTAATATACTGCATAAATTTGCTGAACCTTGAAGGTTTTGATGTTTTGATTTTTAACTTCTTCCCAACTTCTTACCTTTGGTTTTTTGTGAATAAAAGGGCGGTTTATTTCGTTCAGGATGTTGAGTATAGGTTTTATGATAACCCAATTCTCAAGGCTTTAGCCTTTTTAACCTACAATTTTCCGATAAACAAGATCACATACAACCCCGCAATATGTGAATCTTTGAACTGCGAAATGCTAATAAGCCCCGGGGTTGATAAAGAAGTTTTTCGCCCCTTGAACCTCAAGAGGGAAAGGTTCAAAATAATGTACATCCCCAGAAAAGAGAAGAGAAAGGGTTTTGATGTATTCCTTAAAGCTATACGGATATTAAAGGAAAGGGGGGTCAATTTTTCTGTTTTGTTTGTCGGTGGAACTTCCTCATACGATCTTGAGATCCAAAATCTTGGCATTCCTTTTGAGCACATATACCCCAAGGATGACCTTGAGCTTGCAAAAGCTTATAACTCCGTTGGGGTTTTTGTTTTAACATCTAAGGTTGAGGGTTTGGGTTTTCCAGTTTTGGAAGCCTTGGCTTGTGGTACGCCGGTTGTTGCTACCGTGTCCGATGGGGCGAGGGTCTGGGGTAAATGGGTATCCTTGGCAAAAGACGAGAGTGAATTGGCGGACAAGATATGGGAAGTTTTTGAGAAATTTGATGAGTACTTGGAAAGGGTTATGAGGGTTAGAGATGAAATCCCAAGCACCTTTGATATGGCAAGAGCCTTTGAGGATTACCTTTCGGATATAAAATAACCGCTTATGTTGGATATCTTAACCTATATTTTTGCCTTTACCGCCATACTAGGGGCATTAACCGTAGTCATACATCCCAATCCCCTTTACAGCGCCTTGGGTTTGCTTTTAAACTTCTTCTCCTTAGCGGTTATTTACATGCTCCTTCAATCCCCTCTTTTGTCCTTAGTTCAGGTCATAGTTTATGCTGGGGGCATAGTGGTTTTCTTCCTCTTTGTTATAATGCTTTTGAATTTGAGGGAGCCTCAGAACGACAGGGATTTCCGCATAAAGGGTATTTTTCCCTTGGTTCTCTTTGTCCTTCTGGCGATTTTTATAATTTTTGGGCTTTTAACCTTCAACCTCCCACCCCTTCAACCATCATATATGTCCCCAAAGGTGATAGGAAAGTATCTTTTGACGGATGGTCTTTTGGCCTTTGAGCTTTCCTCCTTTGTCCTCCTTGTTGCAATAATAGTTGCCATAGCTTTAGTTAAAAGGGAGGAGGAGAAATGAACACAATTTTCCTCTTGTCCTTAGCTGTTGTCCTGTTTGCGATAGGGGGTTTCGGTGCCCTTTTTAGGAGGAACTTTTTGATAATCCTTATGAGCCTTGAGCTTATGCTTAACGCCACGAATTTGGCAATAATTACCGCATCCCAGACTTTTGGGGAGATGGGGGTTGAGGGACAATTTTGGGCGCTCTTGGTGCTGATAATAGCCGCCTCCGAAGTTTCCATAGGCCTCGCCCTTGCGGTGAATATGGCCAAGCTCAAAGATAGCCTTGATGTGGAGGAGTTTAAGGAACTGAAAGGGTGAAAAAACCTTCCCCAGCTCTGGTAATATTCTTGGGTTATATTATCATCTCAGCCTTTGGTGGTTTGATCCTTTACCTCCCCATATCCCACAACGGCGATCTCTCCTTCCTTGATGCCCTCTTCACATCCACCTCCGCCCTTTGCGTGACGGGTCTGATAGTGGTTGATACCCCAACTAAATACACCCTTTTCGGTAAAACCGTTATTTCCCTACTCATTTTAGCTGGGGGTTTGGGATATATGACCCTTACCGCCTTCATACTGTCAGCGACTAAAACAAAGGGATCCCTTTACGCCCGCAAGCTCGTCGTTGAAACTTTGGGAACGGGAAAACTCGGGGGGGTCCTATCCTTTGCTTCAAACATCGTGCTTTATTCCCTGATCATCCAAACTTTGGCCATTTTACCCCTTTTTCTCTCCTTTATCCGAGAAAGTGATACTTTTGATGCCCTTTTCAACTCCATTTTCCACAGTATAAGCGCCTTCAACAACGCGGGTTTTTCCAACTTCTCAAATAGCCTTATGGACTACTCGGAGGATCCCCTGGTGAATTTAACCGTGATGATTTTAATAGTCGTGGGGGGAATTGGTTTTAAAGTTTGGATGGATGTTAAGGAGAGGAGATTAACCTTACATTCAAAAATCGTTATATTAACAACGCTCATCCTTATAGCCCTTCCCTTTCTCTTCTTTTACACCTTTGAGGAGCAAACGAAAGGAAGCATATTAAAATCCCTGTTCGCCTCTATAACAAGGACCGCAGGTTTTAGCACCGTTGATTATTCAAAGTTTTCTGACCTTTCCCTCTTTCTAACCATGACCCTTATGTTCGTTGGGGGTTCCCCCGGGAGTACCGCAGGTGGAATAAGGACGGTGACATTAGCCCTCGTATTTCTCTGGGTTATAAACACCTTAAGGGGAAACAGAAATGTTGTGGCGTTCAGGAGGGAGATACCTCAGGAAGTTATAGTTAGGGCTTTTCAAACCCTAGTTTTGGCGGTTTTCTTAATATGGCTATGGATCTTTGCCCTTTCCATCTCGGAAAGGGAAATTTTGGAAAAGGTTGGGATCCTGAGACTTTCCTTTGAAGTGATCTCCGCCCTTTGCACCGTGGGGCTATCGACGGGTAGCATCACGACTCCCAACGTGAGCCTTTCCGCAGATTTCTCACTTTTTGGTAAGATCATGATAATGTCAGGTATGATAATAGGTAGAGCAGGTTATCTCGTTTTTGCAACTTCCCTGATAACGCCAAGGAAGGTAAATTACAGGTTCGCAAAGGGGGAGGTAGTACTTTAATGCAGGTGGCGGTGATAGGTCTGGGGAGGTTTGGATCCTCATTGGCGAGGATCCTAATAGATGAGGGGCACGAGGTTATAGTTGTTGATAAAAATGAGGCTTTGGTTCAACCCTTTGAAAACTTGGCGGATCAGGCGATAATAGGGGACGCTACGGACGAGACCCTTTTGAGATCCTTGGGGGTTCAGGACCTTGACGCGGTGGTGGTCGCAATAGGGGACGATGTTGAGGCGAGCGTTTTGGCTTGTATATCCCTTATTGAACTAGGAGCAAAATACGTGATAGCCAAGGCGGAAAACGACAAGCACGCGAAAATATTGAAAAGGATAGGTGTTCACAAGGTAATTCAACCGGAAAGGGATTCCGCCAAAGTAATAGCGGAACACCTTATACATCCAAAGATAGAAGAAAGGATAGATATTGGAGAAAACCATTCAATATTGGAGATTAAGGCACCTCGCAGCTTTTGGGGAAAAACCCTAAAGGAGCTTGAACTAACTTCAAGGTACGGCATTTTGGTAATAGCAATAAGGAGGAGGGAGGCGATCCTTGATAAGAAGGGGGAGATAAGTGGGTATAAGGATACGATAATAGCACCCCCTTCCGCAAACACCACAGTTTTGGAACATGATACCCTTATAATCCTCTCGCCAAAGGATAGGATAAGGGAGATAGAGAGATGGAAATGAGTTTGGAGCATATAGTTGAGGAGGTGAAGTTTTACATAATAAACCACAATTATGAGGAGGCAAAGAGGCTCTTGGAGTCGGCCCTAAAGAAGTTTCCCGAAAACGAGGAGCTCCTTTATCACCTCGGGATCCTTTATGAGCTGATGTTTAACGAGGATGAAGCGGTTCGGATATACAGAAAGATTTTGGAACTTTACCCATCCGGAAAGAGGGCAGGGGATGTTGTGGAAAAACTCAAAAAGCTTGGAGAAATTTAAATTAAAGAACGGCCTTGAGGTTATACACCTTAAATATCCAGAAATGGTTTCCGCCTTGGCGGTGGTTTATAACGTGGGCTCAGCAAACGAGGGGATCGGGAAAACGGGGAGCGCCCATTTATTGGAGCACCTTATGTTCAACGGCACGAAAAACTTTGCACCTTTCAGCTTATACATAGATTCCTTTGGGGGTTCAGATAACGCATTCACGGATAAGGATATAACGGTATATCATTCCGTCTTTCCGGCGGAGAAACTTGAGGATGTGTTGAGACTTGAGGCGGACAGGATGGAAAACCTTAATTTTTCGGGTTTTGACGTGGAAAAAGAGGTTATACTGAACGAATACTTTATGGGCGAGGATGAGGATGATGAGCTTTGGACTGAAACCTTCGCCCACATTATGCCCGAAAGTTCATACTCCCACCCGGTGATAGGTTGGGAGTGGGATATAAGGAACTTAGAGCTTGAGGATGTAAGGGAATTTTACGAGAGGTTTTACTCAATTGAGAACGTGTTTTTGGTAATCTTATCCCCCTTTGAGACTCGTGAAATTTACAAGATTTTGGATGAAACGTTTGGGAGGGTTGAAAAACGGGGTGAGAAGGCGAATTTTAGAATAAAGGAGCTTAACCAAAGCCATAATGTTGAGGTATTTTTGGGGGGTAGAAACCTGCCCAAAAGGTTCATAATATCTTGGAGACTTCCTAGGAAAGATCTGAGATTCAACGTTTCTTTAAACATATTCTCAAGGATCCTAGACCTTGACAGGACTTCTCCCATTTGGAGCTTAGTTGAGGATGGGGAGATTGAAGAGTATGCGGTTAGGCTTTACGAATATAAAGTTGGGAATGTTTTTTGCGTTATCGGAGAATACGACGCCGAAAGATCCCCGAATTTTGAGAGGATATACAAGATAGTTGAAAATTTTGAGGCAAAGGAAGAGGTTTTCCTTAGAGTAAAGAAGATGCTGAAGTCGGAGATTATGAATTCTTTTGATGAGGCGGAAAATTTGGCGATAAATTACGCCTTGAATTATTCCCTGTTTAACTTTTTGGGGGGTTTGGAGGATCTTGTGAGGGTGGTGGATGAGGTTGAGATTGGGGATGTTTTGGAAATACCGAAAATTTTAAGAAATTCCTTGAGGGTTTTGGTATCAAGGTGAATTAGCAACCTTAAAATTTATTCTTATGGATAGGTTTTCCTTCAGGGAGCCCCTGAAGGGGTACGAGATAAAACTTGAGATTGTAAATGTTGAAAAGGTAAGAATTCCCGAAATACAGAGAGAGCTTTCGGATAGGTTAATTAAGCAACTTGCGGAGTCCATAAACAGGATAGGGTTTGTTGAGCCGATAATAACCGTTGAAGGTCCCGATGGGTACCTTGAGGTGATAAACGGACAGCACAGGTTGGAGGCGGCAAAACTCGTAGGCCTGAGACAAATCCCCACCCTAATTCTACCGAGGGAAATAATGAAGCACATAATTAGCCTTAACATAGAAAAGGCTCCAACCCTAAGGGATAAGGCTCATCAGGCTTATACCATATTTATGATGAGCTTAGAGGAAAACCCAAACATGACGGAGAGTGAGCTTATGAGTCTCGTAGATTTTGCGTACTATATTACCGTTGGGTTCATAGTGGATAGGTTTAACATAGGAAGGTTTCCGGGGTACGCCTTTGAAAAGGTTTTAATGAAGGTGGATGATTTCACTTCGTACAACCTTAAGGATGCGGAGAAGGAAAGGGAGAGGAGGGCAAGGCTCCTTATGGAGGTCAGGGATGTTTTGGAGGAGAGGTATAAAGAGTTGGGGCTTAAGAACGCGCTTACAAAGGAGAGTTTGGTTTTGAAGGCATTCCAGGAGAATTACGGTAAGTGGGTGAGGAATGTCACGGACGATTTCTACACGGTTTTTGAAAAGATAAAGATGACACTACCGAGGATCTTCGTGGAGGAAAGGGAAGAGGATTTTCAGGGATTTTAGGATGAAGTTGGGACCGCTTGAGGAGAGGGTGATGGAGATGATATGGGAGGCGGATGGGGAAATAACCGTCAGGGGGGTTTGGGAAAGGATGGACGAGTACGCATATACCACCATATTGACCATCTTCCAAAAGTTGGAAAGGAAAGGGCTTATAGAGGGTTGGCAGGAGGGAAAAGTTAAGGTATTTAAGCCGAAAATCTCAAAGGAGGAATATTACAGGTTAAAGCTTGAAAGGGCCATATCCGAGATCTTCAAGAAGAACCCCGACGCGGTTTATTCCTTCTTCCTTGAGAATATAAACCTTAAGGAGGAGGATGTTGAGAGGTTTTTGAGAATTTTGAGGGAAAAGATATGAGCATCGGATTTGTGGCTATCCTAATTCTCCTCATTCTTCGCCTCACCCTTTACTTTAGACCCCTTAAGGATTTCAAATCCCATTTCCTTTTTGGGATCGCTCTACCATATTTGGGTATCCTATCCTTCTGGTCCGTACATATCATCCATGCGGGGGCGGATATAAACCGTCTCTTACATATGCTAAAATATTGGGATTTCCCGATTTCAAGCCTCCTAATTTTTGTATTTCTCGCCCACATTTTTTACAGGTCGTATAAGATCTTTGGAGAAATTTGTGAGATTGAAAGAAATCTCCTTTCTTTACCGCACAGGAGATTTGGGAGGGTTAGGGTTTTAAAAACGGAAAAGCCGATAGCCTTTACCTTAGGGATCCTTAGACCCAGATTATTTTTGTCCGAGGGCATCCTCAAGCTTGAAAGGGATCTAAAAAATCTCATAATATCCCATGAGATAAACCACATAAAGTCCTTTGATAACCTTAAGGTCTTCCTATTTTCTCTCCTATTTCCATCAAGGAAAGAGCTCTCCCTCTTAAAGGCGCATCTTGAGATCCTGAACGATAGGAAGGTTTTAAGGAAATATCCCAAATCTACTCTTATTAATGCCCTCATCCTCTCCCTATACCCCCCAAGGCTTGGTTTGGGTATTACGGATGAGATATATTTAAGGCTTGAAAACTTGGAAAAGAACGGTAAGGGAAACCCCTTAGTGTTCGTCCTCTTCGCTCTATTCTTACTTACGCTCCTTTACCTTTCAAACCTTAACTGTAAAGGTTGAAGGTAGCTTACGTTCATGACTGGTTAATAACGAGGGCGGGGGCGGAGAAGGTTCTTGAGGAAATGGTAAAAACCGTAAAGGCGGATGAAATATTTACCCTGTTTTATAAAAAGGAAAGCTTCAAAAACTCTCCCATCTCCCAATTGAAGGTAACCCCATCCCCCCTTAACCGCTTACCCTTTGTCCATAAGTACTACCGATCCCTTTTACCCCTTATGCCCTTAGCAATTGAATGGTTTGACCTTAGGGAGTACGACCTTGTTATATCCTCAAGCCACTCCGTTGCAAAGAACGTAATAACCTTACCCCACCAAACCCATATATGCTACTGTTATACACCCATGCGGTACGCTTGGGACCTCACACACGAGTACTTAAAAACATTACCCCCAATCTTTAAGATTTTTGCACACAAGATTTTGCACGACATAAGGGTTTGGGACTATGTGTCTTCAAGCAGGGTTGATGTATTCATCGCCGATTCCAAAACTGTTGCCAAGAGGATAAAAAGGTATTACAACAGGGATGCGTTGGTAATTTACCCCCCAGTTGACGTGGAGAAATTCAAGGTTGGTAAGGGGGGAGATTATTTTATTACCGTTTCAAGACTCGTATCTTACAAAAAAGTGGATGTTATAGTTTCCGCTTTTAACGAGCTGGGTTTAAAGCTCTTAGTTGTCGGTGATGGTCCGGAAATGGGTAGGATAAAGAAAATTGCGGGTAAGAACGTTGAGATTTTGGGTTGGGTGGAGGATAAAACTTTGGTTGAACTCCTTTCAAGCGCAAGGGCTTTCGTTTATTGCGCTTACGAGGATTTTGGAATTTCTCCGGTTGAGGCTATGGCATCGGGTTTGCCGGTGATAGCTTATGGGTACGGGGGGGTTTCGGAAACCGTTGTGGATGGCAAAACTGGTATTTTCTTTTACGAACAAAATCCAAAAGCATTAAAAGAGGCAGTTTTAAAGTTTTTGAAGGTAGAGGATAAGTTTGATAGGGAGAGAATAAGGATGCATTCCCTGAATTTTGGTGCGGAGGTTTTCAGGGAAAAGTTCTTAAATGTTGTAAAATCATCCGTAAAATTCCCGCTATGATTATTGGTGTCCCAAAGGAGATAAAGACCGAAGAATATAGGGTTTCTATGACACCCGCGGGGGTAAAGGAGCTGGTAAAGAGGGGCCATAAGGTTATAGTTCAGGAGGGGGCGGGAGCGGGGGCCGGTTTTAAGGATGAGGATTACAAAGGGGTAGGCGCCGAAATAGTTAAAACCCTTGAGGAAGTTTATGATAAGGCGGAGCTTATAGTTAAGGTTAAGGAACCCCAACCCGAAGAATACAAATTGTTGCACGAGGGCCATATTCTTTTCACTTACCTACATCTTGCCGCGGACGAGAATTTAACGAGGGCTTTAATGGATAGGAAAATTGTTGGAATAGCTTACGAAACTGTGGAAACCGACGACGGGTACTTACCCCTTCTTGCTCCAATGAGCGAGATAGCGGGTAAGATGGCACCCCAAGAGGGGGCAAAGTACCTTGAGAAACCCCAAGGGGGGCTCGGCGTGCTTTTGGGTGGGGTTCCAGGTGTTCCACCCGCGAAGGTGGTGGTAATAGGGGCGGGGACCGTAGGTATGAACGCTACTATGGTGGCGGCGGGTATGGGGGCGGATGTCACCCTCATGGATATAAACGTTGAGAGGTTAAGGAGGGCGGAGGAGATCATCCCTGCCAACGTTAAAACGTTATTTTCAACGGATTATACCATAAGGGAGGCTGTTAGGGACGCGGATCTGGTAATAGGGGCGGTTTTGATAACTGGCGCAAAGGCACCAAAGATCCTAACTAGGGATATATTAAGGGAGATGAAGGAAGGGGCGGTTTTGGTTGATGTTTCAATAGATCAGGGTGGGATCTCGGAATTTTCAAGGCCCACAACCCATAAGGATCCAGTATTTGTAGCGGAAGGTGTCGTGCATTATTGCGTGGCAAATATGCCTGGGGCGGTTCCAAGAACCTCAACCTTCGCCTTAACAAATTCCACATTGAAGTACGTAATAAAGCTCGCGGATATGGGTTGGAAGGAGGCGGTTAGATCGGACAGGAGCCTTGCCCGCGGTGTAAATTTGGTTAAGGGTTTTATAACCCATAAGGCGGTAGCGGAGGCTTTTGGCCTTGACTACCATCCGGTTGAGAAGTTCATTTGATCTGGGTTTGACCCTAACAAGCGGTCAAACCTTCTACTGGGGCAATTTTGAGAACGGAAATTTTAATTTCGGAAAACCGGACGGTTGGGGTTTCTGGTGGGGGGTTTCCCGAGGTTCCGTTTGGGCAATAAAGCAAGATGGAAACAAGATCATTTTACAAAAGGGAGATTATAACCTTTTCTTTGAACTCTTTGGGATCTTTGATAAACTTGAGGAACTTTACGAGCTTGCGAGAAAATACTCGGATACCCACCTGATAAGGGCACTTGAAAGCTTTAGAGGTTTGAGGTTGATGAGGCAGGACCCTTGGGAGACATTAGTATCTTTTATCCTGTCCGCCCAAAATAGGGTAGAGAATATAGCAAAGGCGGTTTGGATGATAAGCAAGGAGTATGGGGAGGTTGAGGATGGGATCCCAAAGATCCCAAAGCCTGAGGTTCTAAAGGATGCGGATGAGAAATTCTTGGAAAGTCTCCCTATGAAGTATAAGGCTCAGGCTTTGAGGTTGAAAGAAACCGCAAGGATAATATCAGAAGATCCGGAATTTTGGAAGAAATTACCCGAAGATTATTACGGTAGGAGGAAATATTTAACCAAACTTCCGGGTGTTGGGAACAAAATAGCGGATTGCGTTTTGGCTTACGGTCTTGGAGATGGTAGGGCCGTACCCGTTGATACCCATATATTAAGGATCTCAAGGGAACTTTACAACCTTGAGGGATCTTACGATGAAATAGGGGATTTCTTTAGGAGGAGATATGGTGAGTACGCGGCCCTTGCCCAACTCTACCTATACGCCCTTTCCCGCACTCCAAACGTTTTGAAGGACAAATCCGCTTTATAATTTTAAAGTGTTAAAGGTAAAGGGGATATTATTCAAAGCTTTGAACACTTTGGTTAAAGAAAACTTCGGAAATAGGGGTGAGCATGAGGTATCAAAGAGATTAAAAAAAGCCTCAAGGGATGCCTTTGAAAAGCCAGTATTAACCCACCTTTACTTGATAAACTTTTACGAAGAGGCTTTAAATGTAATAAGCAATACTTTTGGTATGGATTACGAGGAGATAGGCAGGAGGATGTTTAGATACATTAAGGATATGCTCTTTGATGTTCTTGAGAGAGAGATAAACTCATACATAGACCTTGTAATGAACGCCAATAAAATTTCCTCTTATATGGTGGATGGGCTAAAATGGAATATTGAGACATTGGAAAAGGGGAAGGCTTACCTTATAACCATCAAGAGCCCCTATGCCCTCGCCTCATACCGCGCTTTCTGGAAGAGCGCAAAGGGTTTTTCGGAGGAGCTCCTTAAGTTTTATAAGGTTAAAAATCCGAAGATCTCCTTTGAGAGTGTGGATTTTAACGAGATAAAGGTAAAACTGGAGGTTTGAATGTGGTACTTTCCCGCCCTCTTGGATCTAAAGGTAAAGGAGTTCGTTTTAGAAAATAGAAATCCTTATGCGGATGCTTACTTCAAGACCGTAAATTATGGGGGTGATGGTTTGATAGTAGGTACAGCGTGGGCTTTGTTTTGGGGTTATGGGAAAATTTCAAATGATAGCAGGATTGTAGGATGGGGGAGGGATGGGTTTTTGGGCTTTTTGACGGCGGGCTCATCTACATATATTTTGAAAGTCCTAATAGGCAGGGAGAGGCCTTACGTTAGCGGAAATCCAACAATCTTTAAACCCTTAAACTTGGATGATAAATACCAATCCTTGCCCTCCGGTCATACAGCGGTAGCATTTTCAGTTGTTGGGGTAGTGTGGAGAAAAAGTAAAAGTCCATATTTGAGAATACCTTCCCTTATTTACGGCTTATCCGTTGCGGGAGCGAGGGTATATCTTGATAAACATTGGCTTTCCGATGTTATATTTGGGGCGGGGGTTGGGTTTCTGGCTGGTTATTTATTATCTGGGATATGAACTTTAAAGAAAAATTAGAACTTTCCTTGGGAGAGGATGTGGTGAAGGATAACGAGGAAACCCTTTTAAGGTATTCAAAGGATTCATCCGATCATCCCCCAATTTTACCTTCCGAGGAATTTAAATGATGTGACAAGGGCGGTTGAGATCCTTAGGTGGGGCGGTTATCTCCCTTGAGAGGATGAATAAAACAAAGGAAATTGACGAGGAAAATTTAACCGCTACGGTTGAACCCGACGTAACAATCGGCGATCTCATAAATGAGGTTGAAAAATTTAACCTTTTTTATCCTCCCGATCCTGCAAGCTTGCAAAGTTGCACCATTGGGGAAAACGTCGCGGAGAACGCGGGAGGTCCTAGGGCCTTCAAGTATGGGACAACAAAGAATTATGTTTTGGAAATTGAGGCTGTAATAAAGAACGGGGAAGGGATCAGAATAGGGAAGAAGACGAAAAAGTGGGTGGTGGGATATGATCTTCCCTCCCTCTTTGTTGGAAATGAAGAATCAAAACCCCCAAGGTTCTACACCCTGCTTGTTGCTTTTGTGGATGGGGTAAAAGCTGGAAAATCGGTATCCGAAATGATAAAAAGTTCCCTTTTTCCTACCGCAATAGAGTTTGTAGATGGTAAATGTATCTCCGCGGTTGGAGAAAAGATAGCCCCGTTTTTACCCAAAGATACTGAAGATTTTCTTTATGGGAAGTGTTCGTTGCGGAGGATGAAGGGACAAGATCGAGGCTTTGGTCCGCAAGGAGGGGGTTTTACCCTCCCTTGAGTCTTTGGGAAAGCTCATAAGGCACGAGGACGTGGTAGTTCCAAGATCAAAAATCCCCGACCTTATCGCTTATACGGAAGAAATTGAAAGGAAAACGGGATTAAAAGTGGCAAGCTTTGGGCATGCTGCCGACGGAAATATACACGTAAATATCCTTTACGAGGAGGATCAAAAGGAGATTATGGAAAGGGCGGTGGATATGGTTATAGAGAAGGTTTGGGAGCTTGGGGGTACAGCCTTTTGGAGCAAAGGGAAGCTAAGGAGTATTTGATCCAAAAAACTTATTTAATCCCGACAAGGTTTTCCCTTAAGGTTTTATTACTTTTCACCCGAGACAACCTCCACAAAATAAACACCCCTTGAAAGCCCAATCTTAACTATACCCAAACCACACTATGTATCCCACATCCAAAGCTTCCCCTACGCCCGATCCACCGTAAGTAGAGTTGCGCGCATAGAATTTAACCCTTTTAAAATCCCAATATGAGGAAGTTAAAGGGTGAAATTATCTTTGAGGGTTTGGGTTTGCATACTGGTGAATTCTGTAAAATAAAGTTAAAACCCGGGGAAAGGGGATATGTTTTCGTAAAAAATGGTAAGGAGATACCTGCAAGGTACGAGTTCGTGTCGGATACGAACAGGAATGTAACCCTTGAAAGGGATTGGGAGAGGGTTATGACGGTTGAACATCTCCTTTCAGCCCTTTACGGTTTGAGGGTTTTGGGTGCGGAGATAGAAGTTGAAGGTCCTGAGATTCCCGCCTTAGATGGATCAAGTAAGATCTTTGTGGAGAGGATCCTCGAAAACTCCGAAGAGGCGGAAGGGAGGGTCTATAACCTAAAATATCCCATTGAGTACGAAGGGAAAAGGGCAAAGATCCTTGCTTTACCCTCAAGCACATTTAAGGTCTCATATGCGATCAGGTTTGAAGATAAGGGTTTCTCCCAGTTCTTTGAATTTTCAATAGGGGATTACATTGATAAGATTGCACCCGCAAGGACGTTCGTCTTTAAGGAAGATATCGATTGGATCCTTAAAGGAGGTTTGGGGAAGGGTGGAAATCTTGAGAATGTATTGGTTATTGGGGAAAGTCAAGATTGGAGATTTCCCGACGAACCTGTAAGGCATAAGGTCTTGGATTTCATAGGGGATTTATCCCTTAGCGGGATCTTTATAAATGCGCATTTTATTGTGCTTATGGGTTCTCACGCCGATCATGTGAATTTTGCGAAACTTTTGGCGGAAAGAGGGATTTGGGGTGATGAGATGGAAATAGGAGAAATTTTCTCCTCCCTTCCGCATAGGTTCCCTTTCCTCCTTGTTGATAAGATCGTTCATATCAGTGAGGATAGGGCGGTTGGGATAAAAAACGTTACCATAAACGAGTGGTTCTTTGAGGGACATTTTCCCGAAAACCCCGTTATGCCCGGGGTACTTCAAATAGAGAGTATGGCTCAGGTTGCTGGGGCGGTTCTGATAAAACGTTTGGAGGGGAAAAGGCTTGTACCCCTATTCGTTGGGATAGAGGACGTAAAGTTCAAAAGGATAATAAAACCGGGGGACACTATGTTTATATACGTAAAGCTCCTTAGGTTCGGTGGAAGATTCGCCAAAGCCTTAGGTGAGATCTTTGTGGATAAAGAGCTGGTTGCTTCGGCGGTTATGACCGCTACCTTCGTTGAAGGGTAACATACCCATCCCTGTAAGTTAATTTTAATTTTCCAACCTCTATACTATCTCCATCTTTAGCGGGCCTTGATAAAATATGCTGGAAAAGATCCGCAAGATCCCAGTCCATAGGGCCTATTTCTTCACCCGTTAATAGGAAGACTTCCATAAGGGAAACGTTTAGTGGTAATATATTCCCACCGTGTAATATCCATTTTTCCACGCTTTTTTTACATGCAAAACCCCTTATGGTTCCAAACTCATCCACCAAACCCACAACCTCGTTTTCCTCTATTTTATGCAAAATATATTGAAGTCTCGCCATTATCGGAACGAACACCACCTTTTTCATCGGAAGATCCATAACGGGTATATCCCCTTCCCCCCTCCTTATATCCTCCACCTTTACAAATCCCATGATCTCATCCACCTTGAAGAAATAAACGGGAACGTAATCATAATCATAATCCTCAACCGCTTCCTTTGCCTCCGCAACCGGTGTTTCCGCCCTTAAGACCACCGCCGAGCTTAAAGGAACCATCAAGGAATAACCCCTCGCATTCAAACCGTGTATTAGCTTCGCCAAAATGAGCTTCTCTTCTTTCGGGATCCTTGAGTAATAAAGGATTTCGGATAGCGCGTCTATGAACTTAATTTTTGTTGTTTTCAGCCTTTCACCGAATCCCTTTATACGAAAGGTGGAAAAGGGAACCGTTATGATCTCGTAAAACCAAGATGTTAGAATAATAAAGGGTTTGGGATAAGAGAGGGCGAACCTCTTGGGTAAAAGCTCCCCAAATAGGGAGATGATAGCGGTTAAGATCAAAGAAAGTATGATCCCAGATATGGGAAAGGCCTTTGAGGAAAATGCGGAAAGTAGTGAATTTACGAGGTTGTTTAAAATAAGGATGGTTAA
This sequence comes from Candidatus Caldipriscus sp., assembly GCA_049414445.1. GTDB lineage: Bacteria > Hydrothermota > Hydrothermia > LBFQ01 > LBFQ01 > Caldipriscus. The sequence goes on from JBMSAP010000029.1 coordinate 28,312, forward strand.
AAGTAGGGCGAATGTTCTCTTGTATGCCAGGTTTGAAGGGGAATATCTTGAGAAATATGCGATTTCACTTCCTGATATCAAACCCGAAAGCGCCAAAAGAACAATTAAAGTTAATATTTTAGCCCAAACCCATAACCCTTCGGGCATTTTCCTCCGTTATTTCCCTACACTCCTCAAATTCCAAACCCCAAATTTTTGACAACTTCTCCACCACGAACCTTACAAAAGCGGGTTCGTTCCTTTTTCCCCTCATGGGAATAGGTGCAAGATACGGGCTATCCGTTTCCGTTAAAGTCCTATCCCTCGGCGATATTTTCACCGATTCCTCCACTTCCTTAACAAATGTTATCATACCCGAAAAGGAGATAAAAAAGTTTTCAAAGGGCAAGAGTTTTTCCATCTCACTTTTCGTAAAGGAGAAGGAATGGAAGATAAATTTCAGATCGTTAAATTCTTGAACTATGCTGAAAACATCCTCAAACGCCTCCCTTATATGAAGGACAAGGGGTTTTTTGTATCTCCTTGCAATTTCTAATTGAGATACAAAGAGTTCTTTTTGTCGATTTTTGTCCGAGGGTCCCCTGTAATAGTCCAACCCCACCTCCCCCAATGCTTTGACCTTTTCGTATTTAAGGAGTTCTTCAATTTCCCTCAAATCATCATCTTTATACCTTTCAGCCTCATAAGGGTGAAGGCCAACTGTGGCATACACCCCATCATACCTTTGTGAGATCTCCACTGCCCTTATTGATGATCTTACATCATACCCCACAACCACCATAGCCCTAACCCCCGCATCAAGAGCCCTGCTTATCACCTCATCTAAATCTTTTTCAAATTTTGGGTCGTTGAGGTGGCAATGGGTGTCTATCATGCCATCCTTAAGCCGTTTATATAAAGGTGAAGTTCGCTATTTAAAACTGCCGCCGCTTTCCTAGCTATCAACAACCTATTTAGGAAAACCTCAAAATACTCAAAAACCGGCGATATGTTTATGTCTATCTCTATGTTATACGTAATTATCCTGCTGTTTGGGTCTATCTCTATCCTTGATAAGGTAGCCGCATAATTAACCCTATCGTGTATATCCGCACTTATTGCGAACTGCGTCCTATTCTGGGGCCTAACCCTTGTTCTATGCACATCGGCCTTATCCGCCAAAATCAAAGCAGCCGCTATATCGGAGACGGGATAACCGCTTTCCTCGTGATGGTTCCCTATGGCCGCCATCACCTCCAAAACTTCTTCAAAGGGCATTCCCATCTCAATCAGGATATCTTTAGCAAGGAGGGCGCCTATACTCTCGTGGCCTATCCTATTAACCGCATTTCCTATGTCATGCAGATATCCCGCGATTTCCGCAAGCTGGGCCCTTCTCTCCGGATAACCGAGCTTCCTCATAATCCTTCCCGCGTTCTTTGATACCCAAGATACATGCCTTTCTCCATGTTCCGTATATCCTAGCTTTTTCAGATTCTTGTCCGCCTTGAGGATGAGAGCTTTCACCTTAGGATTCTTCTTTAGATCCTCCACCGTTATAACATGTTCCTTCTCTACCATTGAATGAAAATTTTAAGGCGGCTTTAATCTTAAAACCCCCAAAAGGCAAACTGTATTTTAGGAAATTTCGCCAAAGATCATCTACTTTAAAATTCCAGGTTATGAAGCATCCAATTGAACCCTTCAGGATAAAAACCGTTGAGAGGATAAAATTACCGGATAGGGAAGAAAGGGAGAGGATCTTAAGGGAGGCGAAATACAACCTTTTTAAGATCCCTTCGGAAAAGGTTTTTATAGACCTTTTAACGGATTCGGGAACGGGTGCGCTATCTCAAGAACAGTGGGGCGCAATTATGGTTGCGGATGAGGCTTATGCGGGTCCCAGAAGCTGGTTTAAGCTAAAAGATGCAATATACGATTTCTCTGGGTTTGACGATCCTATACCCGTACATCAGGGAAGGGCGGCGGAAAAAATAATAGCATCAATATATTTATACGAGGGGGCAAAGATTTTGTCAAATACCCTTTTTGACACTACAAGGGCAAACTTTGAAAGGGCTGGGGCTATAATTTATGATATACCAATAAAAGAAGCTTACACCCTTGAGGAAAACCACCCATTTAAGGGGAACATAGATCTTGAAAAACTTGAGGATATTTTGAGGAGGGAAAATGTGGCTCTCGTTGTTATGGTTATGACGAACAACACGGGAGGGGGGCAACCCGTTGATCTTGATAACCTAATATCCGCCTACGAGATATGCAAACGTTACAATGTTCCCCTGATAATAGATGCTTGCAGGATATCGGAGAACTCTTATTTTGTAAAGAAGAGGAATCCTAAATACTCAAATTGGGAAGTTAAGGATATCATTAGGGAATCTTTCAAGTATTGCGATGGTGCATTTATGAGCGCCAAAAAAGATGGGCTTTCAAATATGGGTGGTTTCCTGTTTCTAAAGGATCCCGAGAAAAACCTCAGGGCGAAGGAGCTATTGATCCTATGGGAGGGGTTCATACATTACGGGGGTCTTTCGGGTAGGGATATTGAAAGCTTTGCGATGGGACTTTTGGAATCGCGGGATGAAAGATATTTGGAGTATAGGACTAAACAGGTGGAATATTTAACGAGGAAGCTTAAAGAAATAGGTTGGGATGTTATGCTTCCACCCGGAGGACATGCCGCATATGTGGAGGTGAGTAGAGCTTTGAAGCATATTCCGAAGGAGAATTTCCCCGCGCACTCTTTAGCGGTAGAAATGTACAGGGAGGGGGCGGTTAGGGTGGTGGAGGTAGGTTCCCTTATGTTTAAGGATAGTGCGAAATTTGAGTTTGTTAGGTTCGCAATACCTAGGAGGACTTACACGCAAAGCCATTTGGATTATGTTATTGATGTTGCCGCAAGAATATACGAAAAGAGGGAAAGCCTTAGAGGATACAGGATAATATACGAACCGCCCTATTTGAGGCACTTCCTTGCGGAGCTTGAAGTGGTATGAACATAGTTCATCTTTTAATACCTGACATCAAGGAGCTTATACGGAATAGGGAGTTTGAGGGGATTAAGTTGCTAAGCAAAGAGCTATATCCGGCTGAAATAGCGAATCTAATTGAAAACCTTGAAACGCATGAAGCAATAATAGTTTTAAGGCTTTTGGATACGGAGAAGGCGGCGGAAGTTCTTACCCGTTTTGAAGGGGAAAATCTTGAAAAAATATTGAAGGGTTTTTCAGATTCCCACCTTGCTGAAATATTTGAGAAGATGGATCCGGATGATAGAACCGCCTTATTTGAAGAACTTCCCCCCCAGATGGTCAGGTCAATAATTTCCCTTCTACCAAAGGAGGATAGGGAAATTGCCTTAAAGATCCTTAACTATCCTGAAAACTCCTGCGGTAGGAGGATGAACACGGACTTCGCCTACTGCCTTGATACGGATACGGTGGGTGAGGTTCTTGAAAATCTGAAGAAAGCGGATATATCCGACGAGCTGATGTTAAACATCTATGTGTTGGATAAAAACCAAAATTTAAAAGGCTTTGTTCCCCTCACAAAACTCATAAAGTACGATCCTCAAGAAAAGATCATAAACCTCGTTGAGCCTACACCTACGGTTTCCGTTTACGATAGTGCGGAACTTGCCGCAAAGATAATCTCCGATTATGACCTCTTTGCATTACCGGTGGTGGATAAGGGTGGGCGCTTGGTGGGAATAATAACCGCCGATGATGTGATAGACATAATCCAAGAATCTGCAAGCGAGGATATCTACAGGATTGTAGGTATGATAGACCCCGAGGCGAAATACTTTGTCCAAACCTTTTGGGAAAGGTTCTGGAAGAGGTTTATACCTGTAGTAGTAATGATAATTCTTGGAAACATCTCGGGTTGGGTAATACACAGCTTTGAAAGTATAATCGCTCATATTACAATATTGGTCTTTTTCATACCAAACCTTGCGAATACTACCGGAATAATAGGCTCTCAATCCTCCGTATTTACGATAAGGGCTATAGCTACGGGAGAAATTGAGAGGAGTTTTAGGGGGCTTTTTAAGGTTTTCTTCAAGGAGCTTTCAACCGTGATGTTGTTAGCTTTGGCGGTGGGTTTTGGGATGTTCATAATAGCCCTTATAAGGGGGGGTTTTTGGGTTAAATTGGCCCTTGTGGTTTCTCTTTCCGCCATGGTTTCTTGCACAACCGCCGCGCTCGTAGGGATAATTTTGCCTATGATATTGAGAAAGATGAACATAGACCCCGCCGGCGCGGATGTCCCTTTTATAACCACCATGGGGGACGTTATAACTTACGCTACATACTTCTCCTTAGCCAAACTCATCCTCGGATGAGGAAGGAACCCTTCACCCTTTCCCTTAACCTATAAACCTTGAGCTTCCCAAAATCTTTTATCAAAACACCGTATTTATTAACCACCTCCAAAACCGCGGGATTTTTCTCATCTTCCCGCAAGAAAATATACCCGAAATATTCTTCTTTTGCCCTTTCCTTAAACTCATGAAGTTGCGTGATTATGTAATGGGAAAAATATGCCGGAACCCCGAACATAGGTAAGAAAGCTTCCTCGCGGCCATATTTAACAAAAACCCAAGATCCATCTCCTTTAAACGTTTTAACAAATTCCCAAATTTTGGGATCCTTGGAATAACTCTTATGGGCACGATAGATCGGTAAGAACCCTAAGAAAAGTATGGGGATCATCAAAATCTTAAAATTCTCCAAAAACCACTTTATGCCCATAAATGCTGGTATTACGAGGGGAACAAGGACCCTTATTAGATAAAAGCTTTTTATTTGGTGAGGTGTTAAGTCAAAGAGAGCCCAAAAGAAGGAAAGGAGCCCGAATATAAGGGGAATAAAGACGGAAATAGGAGGCACCTTTTTTGTTATCTCGGGATATTTTTTATAACCCCAAAGGGCAAAAATAATATAAATTGCGGAAAATAAAGCGCTCTTTTTAAATGTATCCAAAACGAAGCTGTTTAATGTAAAGTTCTCGTAAGGTTGCATCTCGGATCCAAAAAATACGATCCGAAAGTACTGCTGAAACAGGATAAGGGCTATTATTATCAAACCCAAGAGGAATCTTTTGTCAAGATTTTTCCAGTTTGCAACTAAATAAGCAAGGAAGGCTGTTGATGATGTGATATAGTGGGTGGAAAAGGCACCCAACCAGAAGGGTATGGACAGGTAACCGTTAAAGGAAAAGGCGAATATTGAGAAGGAGTAAGATGCGAGGGTGGGAAATCCCCCCCAAGCCATAAAGGTTGTTATACCAACGCTCGTGAAGGTTATAACGACGGCAAGTAATGGGGAATTAACAAAAGAGTTAACCGCCAAGAAGAATGCACCCCAAAATATGTAAGCGGTAAGGATCACGGAGGTTACGGGATCCAAGCCCGTTATATACGATAAGCTGGCGGATATATAGTGAAAGCCCAAATTGAAGGAACCCATACCCTCAACACCGAAGGGTTCAAAAATATGGTAAAACCCGCCATGGTTTATTATGGTTGAGGTGGTATAAACGTGCATTATTGCATCGTTCCCGTATGGAAAAGTTAGTGGAGAAACTATAAGGAACCTAAGGAGTATAACAGTTAAAAACCCGAGTAAGATCTTCCATTCTTTTAGTATGTCCCTAAAACCCCAGATCATCCCAAAGGCGCCGAGAAAGATTAGGAACCAAGATAGAAGTTTTAAATATCCAAAGGAAAACCACCCCAAAACCGACCAAACCGCCAAGGAAAGGAAAACGGAAAAGGCAATATCCCCCCTTCCGAAAATCACCCTACCTAAAACATATCCTAAACCGTAGAGGTATGGGAAAATTAAGAAAAGCCTTAAAAACTGAAGTAAAGAAATCCCTTCCATTCCTCCGGTATCTCCCTCCTTGAAAGGATCATAAGCTCCAAGTACGAAGGTTTGCGGGGTTTAGAAAGGAGTCGCATACCCGCCTCCTCAGGTGTCCTGTTACCCTTTTGATTGTTGCACTTCTTACATGCGCACACTAAATTTGTCCATGTATCCTTCCCTCCCCTCACCTTTGGGATTATATGATCCACCGTAAGATCCTTTGTGGAACCGCAGTACTGACACCTAAACCTATCCCTTATAAATATGTTTCTCTTTGT
>JBMSAP010000030.1:0-45404 GCA_049414445.1 Candidatus Caldipriscus sp.
CATACCCACATCGGTGAGGACGGAATAAAGGCTATCGGGAGTAATATCAAACTCGTGATTTCCCAAGGTGATGGCGTCGGGTCTTAGAATATTCTTCAATATTCTAAGCTCAACCCTACCGAGGCCGTATGGGAAGGAGAAGTCCCCAACAAAGATATCACCCGCATGGAAGAAAAGGTGGTTGGGATAGGTTGCCTTTAGGTTTTTTATCACGAACGCCGCCGCGGCGACCCCATTCCAGGCCTTGTAAGGGTATAGATGGTGATGGGTATCGTTTATGTGTATAATTGCCAGTGTATCCGCATAAAGAGGCGAGAGCAAAAGCAGAAACGAGAACTTTCTCATATTGGGATTTTAAGGTTGAACACGTATTAAACTTAATACCATCTCCTCAAGGGAGATCCCCCCGTGGAACATCCTGTTTTTGTAAATTTCGGCATATTCGTCCATCCTTTCCCCCCAAACGAAGAAACCGTCTTCCGTGGCAAAGAGGAACTGTCCCCAATCCGGAAGTCCCCACTCTTTGGGTTTTTCAACCATCAAGAACTTCCTCCCCTCAACTCTAATTCCCTTACCGTGTTTGTACCTAAACCCCTTCGCCAGCTCCTCCCCGAAAACCCTCATCGGTTCCCTACCTATCACCCATCCGTGATCCGATGTAATAAATACCCAATATCCCTCCTCAAGGAACCTTTCTATAACCCTTGCAAACCTACCGTCCTCCAAAACGAGCCTCGCCCACCTCTTGACGGAGGATTCCCCCTCACCAAGGGCCTTTAGCTGTTCAAGGCTTGAGGAGATATGCAAAATCGTATCAACGAAATTCACAACGTAAATCTCAAACCTCTTCCCAACGGGTTCTATTTCGGACAAACTCTCGAGGCTCTTGATCTTCGTGTACCAAGTCTTAACCTTGTACCTCTCCTCCTCCAAGAGTTTCCACAGCATCTTTAACTCGTTCTGATTGTCCTGAAGTACCCCCTCCATCATCCTTTCCATTTCGTCCGGAAGTTTCCCGGCAAACAAGGCATTCCTTGAAAATTGGGTCACACTCGGGAGTATTGACATATATACGAACTGTTCAACCTTGTGGAAGGTTGAGATTTCGGAAACCACCTCGTAAAGCTGATCGAACCTGAAATTGTCCAAGACGAAAAGGGCAACGGGCGCAGCTTCAAGGTAAGGTAAAACCATCTTATTAAGCAGGTTATGGGACATAAGGATGGTGCTATCCCTGATTATTTCAGGGTAAAACCTTGAGACCCATTCGGAGAATTTGACGTTTTCTTCCTCAAGGATCTCGTCAAACTTTGACCTGTAAGCCCTGTATCTTATCCTCGCCTGAAAGATCTTTATCGCCTTTAAAAGCCAACCCTCAAAAGTTTCCGGGATCTCGGAGAGCTCCTCCCTTAACTTCTCCGCCTCCTCCAAGAATACGTCCTTCTTGATGCTCGTCCTTTTGAGTTTTGAAAGTAATGCCAAAATTTGGGCGGGTTGTACGGGTTTTACTATGTAATCGTAAGCGTCCTCAACGAAGGACCTCTTTATCACCTCCTCATCGGTTATCATCGTGAGCATAACCACGGGTAAGTTTGGATAGCTCTGCTTTATCAACCTTAGGGCTTCCAAACCACTTACACCGGGCATCCTGTAATCCAAAAGGACGAGGTTATATGCGCTTCTTGAAAGCTTTTCAACACCCTCAATGGCGCTCTTTGCGGTATCCACATTAACCCCCTGGGATCTCAAGAAGGCTATTACGGATCCCAGCTCATCTATCTCGTCGTCTATCCAAAGGATCCTCATCATAGGTAATCCTCCCTATTCACCAAGTTCCTAACCCCTTCCCCCTTTATGAAGGAGAGCACATTTTTAACCGCTATCTCCAAAGCCTCCTCAAACATACCCTCAACTATGTTTGAATTGTGGGGGGATCCGAGGAAGTTTTCAAGCTCAAAGAATGGGTAGTTTAAGGAAAATTCCTCCCCCATGAAAGGTTCCCTCCACCATACATCAAAACCCGCCTGAAAGTTTGGGTTCTCGAGAAGATGCTCGTACAGGTCCTTCTCGCTTACTATATGCGCCCTTGCGACGTTGATCAGGATGGCATCCCTCTTCATTAAGTTAAGCTCCCTCTTTGTAATAAGGTCCCTCGTCCTCTTTGTTAGGGGTAAGCTTATAACCAAAACGTCCGATTCTTTTATGACAAAATCCAAATCCTCCAATGTGCCAATAAAATCAACTTCAAGATCCGTTTTCCCCGTCCTGTTTATGGCTAAAATTTTAACATCAAAGGGCTTCAAAAGCTTTGCGGTTTCCTTTCCTATTCCACCAAAACCCAATATCCCCACGGTTTTCCCCCTTAACACCTTATTCGGCGTATTTCTGTCGTATATGCCCCTTGAGAGCTTTATGTGGTTTGCGGTTAGCCTCTTCGCGAGGTCCAGGATCATCCCCAGGACGTGCTCCGCTATTGGAACGGAATATGCCCCAAAGTTTCCCGCTATCAGAACGTTTTCGGGTATGAGCTCATAGGGTAAATGTTCAACGCCCGAATAAACACATTGGATAAACTTTAAGGATCTTAATGAAATCAACCTTTCCTCCCCCAACTCCCTTTTCGGATCCAGGGTAATAAGGATATCCACTTCGTTGCGAAAATCCTCTTTGTAATAAACCTCCGCGTACCCATTTAGGAGGTTTTCAATTATGTTCTTCTGTTTCTCGCTTGCGTTGAAGGATACTAAAACCTTCACAAATTTCTCAATGGAGCGGAGGGGACTCGAACCCCCGACCTCCGGAGTGCGATTCCGGCGCTCTCCCAGCTGAGCTACCGCCCCGTAAGTGATTATTATAAAGTGGAAAATCTTATCAAGCGAAGACCTTAGAATAGAGGTATGCTTTTATTGGCGCAAATTTACTTGGATTTTCCAAAAACCGCCGATTCAATGGTGATTTCACCAAACGGCGCTTATATGTTTGCGAGTTTGGGCGTCAAAGGGGAGGGAAGGTTGGAGGTTGTAATTAGGGGGATACCCTCGGATCAAGATGGGAATGTTTCCGTGATCATAAAAAATGGCATTATCACGAACCGCGAATTTAAGACCGTAAAGCTACCCTATGACAAAGGGCTTTACGAGAAGGTGCAGTCAGAGATAGAATCTCACCAAAGCAAAATTTCCTCAACGAAGGGGAAAATTGCGGAGGTGGAGTATTACATAAACCTTTTGAACGCGATAGTGGAGGGCGTAAAGGTGGGAAAGGTGGATAATCTTGATAAATTTATAAAAATGTCGCAAAGATTGGAAAGGTACTATATATTGAGGGATTCGCTTATGCGGGTGCTAAACGAAACGAATAGGATGCTGGATAGCCTAAAAAACATTTCAGCAAACCTTCTGACGGTTCAAGGGGAAATGAAAATTTTGGTTGAGAATGCTAAAGATCCGTCCCTCGAATTCCGCATATTTTACCCGAGAGGTTTTATAACCCTTGAAACCGAGTACCTTATGTATTACACGAGCAACAAAATTAAGGTTTCTTCCGTAGGAAAAATTAGGGCGAATTTGCCCACAACATTAGATGTGAAGAATCTTATCATAACAAACCTTGAACCCCCCTTCTCTGCTCCCACCCACCAACCTTGGTACATAATGGATCTGCATTATCCCGTATTGATGAAGGCTATAAAGTTGCGGGAAACGATTTCTCCTCTAAGCGAGGGTGAGCCCCTAAGCGAGGGTGAGATTGATATAAATTTCACCCGGATTTCAACCAGGTTTGAGGTAAAGAGGCAGATGACCCTTGATAGGTTTAAACCCGCCCTCATCGTTTTGTTTGAGAGGGAGTACGAAGCGCGAGAAATCGTTTTATGTTATCCGGAGCTTTCTCAAAAGGGGTATTTAAGCGCGATTTTCAAACCCGATATGGACCTGTTGCCCGGAAACTTAAAGGTCTTTCTCAACGGTGAGTTATCGGCGGAATATTACTTTAACGGATCGGTTAGGGATGCGGAGGATACGGTGTTTTTGGGGTTTGATCCTTTCATCGTTGGGGATGTAAAGGTTATAAATCAGACGAGGGAGGATATAAAGGGAAAGCAACCCCTTACGAGGGAAAAGAGGGAATACGTTATAAGCATACAGAACCTGAGGAAAACTCCGACGGATCTGATAATTTATGCGAGGAAACCCTTTGCGGCGGGAAACGTAAATATTACAAAGTTTGAGGTTTATCCGAAACCCAAAGAAGACCTTGGGGATGGTTTGTTGGTTTGGGAGAAGAGATTGCAGGGTAGGGAAAAATTTGAGATAAGGAGGGTTGTTGAAATTACATATCCGAAGGGTAGCATTGTGAATTGGTAATTAACCACCTTACAATACACCGCTTATGAGCGCAAATAGGTTGAAGTGGATGATCTTTTTCATCGTCTTCTTCTTTGTATCCGCAATATACTTTAAAACCACCGCGCCTACTACCGCCTTTTGGGATGTGGGGGAGTTCCTTGCGGCATCGCATATTCTCGGTGTTCCACACCCACCCGGCACACCCTTCTATGTTCTACTTGCAAAGTTCTTTGATTTACTTCCCATACCCGCTGCAGAGCTTTACTCTCTAATAAACGGGGGAATAAAGGCAAACCCGGTTGTCCTAAAGATGACTTTAATACCCATACTTATGGGGGGACTAAACGCGGCGTTGGTTTATTTATTATCTTACGAGGTTCTTAAGCTCATAAGGGGAGATGAGGTTTTACCCGATTGGGCTTTACACCTGTTTTCCGCCACCGGAGCTTTAACTATGGCATTTGCGAGGATAATATGGTTTGATTCCATCGAGGTTGAAACTTATACACCTGGCGCCTTTTTCGGGATCCTTGCGCTCTACTTTGGACTACTTTGGTACAAAAACAGGGAAAACAATGATAGCCTCAAATGGCTGATTTTGGCGGTTTATTCAATTATGCTCGGCACTGGGATCCACCTTACCGTCCTCTTCGCCCTCCCCGCCTTATTCTTCTTTGTCTGGGCGGTTAAGCCTCAGATCCTTTGGGATAAGATCGCTTTGGGGCTTTTCGGAGCCCTGCTTTCCCTATTTTCCTTAATGTTCATCACATACGACGGGAGCATGGTTCTTCCATTTGTCCTCTCCTTCTTCCTGATGTTTGCCTATATGTTGGTTGATAGGAAGTTTGAAAAGCTCCAAGATCCTCTTACCCTTCTATTTATCCTTGGTGCCTTGCTGGCGGTTTTCGGGCTGATCCAAAAGAACAATACATACTTGGTCCTGGGAACCTTCGTTTCAGTTGCTTCAATGTTTATAAGCGGGAGGATGTGGCAGGATTGGAAGGGTTGGGTTTTTATTGCCATTCTTGTAGGTTTCTCCGTTGAATTTTGGATCATAGCAAGGGCTTACTATTTGCACTTTAACCCCCTTGACGCGAGGATAAACGAGGGGGATCCTTACACATGGCAAGCCTTTATGGATGTCCTCCTGAGAAAACAGTATGAACCCGCAAACATACTACCGAGAAGGATAGACTTGGTGGATCAGATAAAGGTTTTCCTTATGTGGTTCGGATGGCAGTTTAACGCCTCAACTTATAATGTTATGGATCCCGAGAAGATAGCAAGGATGACCCTGTTTGATCATATAGGTCCCTTCGGGATGATAGCTATAGCTCTTGGAATACTCGGAATGTGGGAGCACTTTGTTAGGGATAAGAGGACCTTTGCCTTGGTGGGTTTGGCAGTTTTGCTTGCGGGGGTGGGATTCTTTATTGCTTTCAACTTTAAGGATTCCCCTTCACATCCAGTAAATCCAATAAACGCCCAGCTTGGGAACGTTGAGGTGAGAAATAGGGATTATTTCTACCATCCGTTTTATCAACTTTGGGGGTTATATTTAGCCTTCGGGATGTTTTACATAGCTAAGGTTTTAACGGACTACGTAAAAAATAAGCTATATTCCTCCCTTGCGGTTGCATTATTTGGAATTTTCGCGGTGATCTACCAAATATACCAGCATTATCCCTTCAACAACAGGACCGCAAACTATATACCAGAGGATTTTGCCCACAACATCCTGGTCTCCGCAAAGTCGGATAAGGGGGTATTTATGACGAATGGGGATAACGATACTTTCCCGGTATGGTTCGTTCAGGAGGTTCTAAAGAGGAAGTGGAGCTTAATAAACGCCAACCTTTCCTTACTGAACACAAACTGGTATATTAGGCAAGTTAAGCATTGGGGGGCACCCATAACGCTTTCCGACGAGGATATATACAGGCTACCACCTATAGTACCTGCCAGAAATGAGGTGGGATTTTTGTATTTGAGGGATCTGGCGATAAGGGATATGATAGCCGGGGCGGTGGGATATAATACGGATAAATACACGGAGATTATGGGGATTGACGGGAAGCCCATAAGAATACCCGCAATATACCTTGCGGATAATGTATCATTTGCTAAGGAAGTTTTTGAGGGTAAGGAGTTTTCGATCCCCATATATTTTTCGCTAACATCCGATCCGGGTGTTTTCAGGGGTTGGGAGGATTATATGGTACTTGAGGGGTTGCTCCTTAGGCTGACTGGGGAAAGTAGAAAGAAAGTTGCGGGCTTTGGTTCCGTGGATGTGGAGTGGACGGATAGGGTTATAACCGGTGGGGCGGAAGATCCGGTTGAGTTCGTAAAAACTTCCTCCCTTGATTATAAGAACGATCCAAGGTTGGATAGGTGGAGTTTTAGAAGCTTGTTTGATGATAGGGTTCCGAAGAACGAGGATCACTTGAGGCTCTTGAGGAATTACGCTTCAGCGGTTTTAACGCTCGCGGCGCAGTATATATCGGAAGGAAACTATAGCAGAGCGGACAAGCTCTTTGATTTAGGAGAGCTGTTTTCAAGAAAATCCATAGAAGGTTTGGGTGTAGAACCCGAGAGGGATCCCCAGATATTCGCGATAAGGCTATCTAGGGGCTATATAAAAATGAGGATGGGGCAATTCAAGGAGGCGGAGGAAATTCTTAACAAATATCAACGCTTCTTACCCACAAGTGAATACAGTTGGCGTCTTGCCCTCATTAAGCTTTATTCTGGGGATATAGATTCTGCCCGCGATCTTGCAAAAGTTCTTATAAATTCCGTCCCAGAGATAGACCCCATTTGGGGACTTTCCCTTGACACCCTATACACCCTCATACCCCCCGATAGTTTGACGGATGTATCTTACAGGTTATTTACGAAAGGATACTTCGATCTTGCCTTAAAGACCCTTGAGAGGTCAAACACTACAAAATCGGTGAAAACATGGGCTGGAATTTTGATAGGGGCGGTTAAAGATCAGGATGAGGAGATGTTTAGGTCGTTGGTTTCCTATGCGCCCTTTGACACGGTTAAGGCGGGGGAATGGAAGAAAGAGCTTAATAGGCTATACACCTCTCTCGCGAGATACCTAAGGCAGGTTGGTGATGAGGAAAATGCTAAGAAGATGGAGGAGTACGCCAAAATGAGATGATCCTGGATCCGAGGAACATCTTTTGTTTTGGGGTATGCCTCTTTTTGCCCGAAAGATCCGAGTTTTCCCTGAATCTTTATAGTAGAAACAACCCTTACGCTGGTTTCGTTGAATTTACCCCCCAACTTTCCATAAAGGGAAATAACTTCGGAGTTCTCGTGAGCATAAGCGCCTTTAACGGCAGATCAAGGCTCTTAGGGGATCGGGATTGGAACCCGTACAGGGAGTATAGCCTTGAGGTCGTTGATTGGAAGGAAGAACCCATAATAAGCAAGTACCCCATTTTTGAAGCTTTGCAATATAGGGCTTTCGGTTGGTTGGATGGGGGTTTTATAAAGGTTAAGGTGGGTAGGGATTATCTGAAGATCGGGAAACCGTTAAGGTACCCACTATTTTTCTCGGGTTGGGGTTATCCCTTGGATTGGTTTTACTTAGCGGAAGGTGGTTTTGAAGGTTTGAGGGGTTATTTCGGCTTTGCGAGGGTACCATCGAAGTACGAGAACAAGAGGTTAGCTTTTCAGAGGCTTGAATGGGGATTTTGGAATATCAAGCTCGGGATAAGCGAGATGGTTGTATATACAAGGGAGGATACTTGGAAGTACGCTAACCCCTTTGTTCTTTATTATGTCGTTCAGAGGAGGGAATCCGACAACGACGATAACCTATTTTTACACTTGGACCTTTCCTTAAATTTTAAAAACCTTGAGATTTTTGGAGAATTTATGGGAGACGATCCATCGGTATTTCACGGCGAGGGGCAGGCTCCCCTTATGGGCTTTACGGGGGGTATTAGGTGGGAGGGGGAGAATTTCTTTAACTTGGAAGCCTCAATCGTTTTACCCTTCACTTATGCGCACTTCACAAGGAAAAATAACTTTGATGCCTTAGGTTTGCCCCTATCAAACTTCTTGGGTCAGGATTACATCTCCATTTACGCTTACTATTCAAAAGGTTCCCTATTCTCGGATATAGAATACATCCTGCACGGAAATACACCTTTCGGTTTGGCGTTTGAAAACTCCGGATTACCCCCAGTTGCTGAATTTCCAAGAAAGCCAAGGGAAGGATGGTTGAGAGTTGGTTTTGGGAGTGAGGGTAAAGAATTTAGGTTCGGGTCCGTTAATTTAAAAACCGCCTTTAGGCTGGGTGTTGATCTGATAAACGGTAATGTTTCCCCTTCGTGGTCCTTCCTTTGGTTTTTATCCTGGGGTAGGAAAATATGAGGTTTGACGATTCTAAATATAGGAAAAGGTTTTATCCTTTAAGTAGGTTGAAGGGTATCGAGGATTTAAGGGTTGGTATTTTTACGTTTGGGGAGAGGTTAAGGAAGCTCTTTGGGGAAACGGAATTTATTTTCACGCCCAACTTCGTTCCATTTGAGGGTTTAAGGGAGAATGCACCGGTTATTTTGGTGGATGGTAAGGTTGTGGGTTTTAATCCAAGGGAGGTTAAAGGTTGGGAGGAGGCGGAAGAGTTTGCAAGGATGGGAAGGGTTTCAGAAATTAGGGGGATATTCTTTGAGAACTTTTGGGAGCTCCCGTTAAAGGTTGAAGCGGTTTTGGAGAACGATCTCAAGATGATAAACCTTGAGGGTTATTATAAAATCGGGGAAATTTACATACATAGAACAGCAAAGGTTTCCCTTAAGGGGGAGTTTGGGGGTTGGGGTTTGATAGATGAAGATGCTGTAATAAAGCCCTTTGTGGTTTTGGAAGGGGGGGTTTACGTAGGGAAGGGTTCCCTCGTTAAGCCGTTTTCTTACATAGTTTCCTCCGTTATAGGTCCGGTGTGTAAGGTTGCTGGGGAGATTTCCCATACCGTATTTGAGGGATTTTCCAACAAACAGCATGGGGGATTTGTGGGGCATTCTTATATATCAAGCTGGGTGAATATTGGGGCGGGAACCGAGGTTAGCAATTTAAAGAACACCTATGGGCCTGTGAAAGTATATTCTTACGAAAAGGGAGGTTTAGTGGATACTGGGGAACTTTTTCTGGGGATGTTTGCGGGTGATCATGTAAAGATCGGGATAAACACCACGATATCAACGGGGACGGTTTTGGGGATTTTCGCCAACATAACCGCAAAGGATTCTCCCACGGAAAAATTTATTCCGGATTTCTATTGGACGGAAGGGGGAAAGATGTCCCTTGAGAAGGCGATAGAGATGGCAAGGAGGGTCATGGGGAGGAGGGGAGTAAAACCGGACGAAGGATATATAGATAAAATCAGGGAAAGTTATGGATAAGCCCATATGCGTTATGAAGTTTGGGGGTTCCTCCGTATCGGATACGGAAAGGATATTAAACGTGGCGAGGATAATAAAGGAAAAGAGTTCGGAGTTTTTTCCGGTTGTTGTTGTTTCCGCAATGGGAAAAACAACGGATAACCTAATAAAAATGGCGTACTCAATAACCGCGGAACCTCCCCCTAGGGAGTTGGATATGCTCCTTACCGCGGGGGAGAGGATATCAATGGCTTTACTTTCTATGGCTTTGAATGAGATGGGTTTAAAGGCTAAGTCCTTTACAGGTTCGCAGGTTGGGATAATAACCGAAGATAGGTTCAACAAGGCGAGGGTTTTAGAAGTGAAACTTTTAAGGATCAAAGAGAGCATTGAAGAGGGAGTAATACCGGTAATAGCGGGTTTTCAGGGGGTAAGCATAAGTAAGGAAATAACCACGCTCGGAAGGGGGGGATCCGACTTAACCGCAATAGCCTTGGCAATATCCTTGGGGAACGTAAGGTGCGAAATATATACGGATGTCAATGGGATTTATTCCCTTGACCCAAGGAAGTATCCCAACGCGAGGAGGTACGAAAGGATCTCCTTTGAAACCCTCTTAGAGATGTCATCGGCGGGGGCAAAGGTAATGCACAGCAGGGCGGTTAGCCTTGCGGCGAAGTACAATCTGAGCTTTTTTGTCCTTTCAAGCTTTGAGCCAAAAAAAGGGGGTACCATGGTGGGAAAGTTTTTGGAAAGTCCGGGTGTTAAGGGGATAGCGGTTAAGGATGTGGTGATGTTTGACGTTGAGGGAAAGGAGGGGGAATATATTTTGAACAGGGTTTTGAAAGGTGGGGAGATTATAGGTTTTTCTCATGATTCTACGGGCCAGCATTTGGTTTTTATAGCGGATGGGTCCGAGAGGGAGAACCTTATAAGGGTTTTCTCGGAATCAAGATTTAGATTTTTTGTAAGGGATAATCTTAAAATGATAAGTTTGGTGGGGTGGGGTGTTGGAAGCTCGAGGGAAATATTGGAGATTTTAACGGAAACCCTGAAGGACGAGCATATTTTTTATATGAACATAACGGATATGAGGATCTCCGTGGTTGTTGAGGGAAGTAAAGAAAGGGAGATAGTGGAGAATTTAGCTAAAAGGTTTAACCTTTTGGGAGGATGAGGGTTTTACCCTATTTATTTGCGGGTTTTTTGGCTTCGGTAATGGTGGGTTTAAAAACCTACGAGGATCTCTCAAAGGGAAGGAGTATATATCTGGAATTACGGGATTTAAAGGGAACGATAAAACAGCTTGAAAAGAAAGGTGTCGTTGGGATATCAAGGGACACGTATGCCTATCTTATTCCCGCTTACGGGTATTACAAAAACTTATTGCCTGTTGTAGAGGTGGATGGTGAGAGATATTTCGTATCTTATAGGTTTTTGTCCTCATGGGTTTTTGTTCCATTTATGTGGCTCTTTAAGGGGTATTTCCCCCTAGCTTATATAATCTTCTTCGCATTCGCGGTTATGCTTGGACTTGCTTATCTGATGGAAGGATTACGTGTAAAACCTCAAATTTCAACCCTTGTCTTGCTTATAACCTTCCCGTTCCTTTATTACCATATACCCCGCTTGCTCCTTGAGGGACCGACAATGTTTTTATTGATCCTATTCCTCAGGCTGTTCTTAGACAAGAAATATTCCCTTGCCCTTTTGCCCTTGATATTCGCGAGCCTGATCAGGGGTGAGATTTCGGTAATTTGCGCCTTATATGGGTTGTATTTAATTTTAAAAACAAAAAACCTTATATACTCCGTTTCCGCAATTCCCATAACCGCGCACGCCATAACATCGCAATACTTGGGAGACCAGAGCTTCTTTTACTTTTGGACATATAAAGTCTACGTTACAAAGGTTCTCGGTAGAGATTTCCGTATGGACGAAATACACATTTGCGCATCGGAAAAGTTGGGCTTTTACCCCCAAGAGGTCTCGGATAATTACCATCCTTATGGATTCGTTCATCCTTACTATAAGGTTTATAGTCAATGTTTCAAGGAAAAGGTTATGGAAATAAACCTTAAAAAAGAGGGCAAGTTAGTGCTGTACAACGTTGTGAAGAATTTCTTTAATTTAATTTTTCTTCCCACTGGGAAGTTTACCCTTCTCCTAAAATCTCCTTATTTGTGGTTTTTTGTGGTGTATGGAATTTTTGTGGTATGCGGGATTTTTTGGTTTTTGAGGTTTAATTCTCCCCTTATACCCCTTCTATACTTGATCCTTGTTGCGATTTATTCTATATACAACCCTTTTGGCTCCATTCATTCCGACAGGTTTAAGGTGGTTTTAATCCCATTTGAGGTTTTCTTCCTCGGATCCTGGATAACAAAAAGGAGGGATATAAGATGAGGTTTTTACCATACATACTTGCGGGGTTTTTATCAATATCATTCGTTGGCTTAAAGCTTTACAGGGAGGTCCCTATGGGTAAGAAAATTTATGCGGATCTCTCAAGTCTAAATAGATTACTTGAAACACCCCTTGTAGGTTCCACGGATGACTCGTATTATTACTTTCTATCCGCTTACGCCTATTATAAGAACTTCTTGCCGGTTTTGGAGATGGATGGAGAAAAATATTTTGTTTCTTTCAGGTTTTTATCCTCTTGGGTTTTTGTTCCTTTTATGTGGCTCTTTAAGGATTATTCCCCATTGGCTTATATAATCTTTTTCACTTTCGCGGTTATGTTCCTTTTTGTATTTCTTTTGGAGAAATTGGGGGTCAAAACCCAAATAATCTTCCTAATGCTCTTCTTAATTTCACCCATAGTTTTCTACCACATCCCCCGCCTTATGCTTGAGGGTCCAACCGTCGTCTTAATTTTACTCTTTTTAATCCAAAGGGAAATTCGGATTATCTCTATTACCTTTGAGCATAGCAAGCCTTCTCAGGGGTGAGATGGCAGTAATATGCTTAATTTTTGGTATTTATGCCCTATTAAAGACTAGGAAAAGCCTATTTTTACTCTCTTTCTTACCTATATCGGTTCAAGCCTTTGCAAATCTTTACTTTGGAGATCAGAGCAATTTTTATTTTTGGGCGTACAGGGGATATTTGGAAAACTTAAAGGGTGTGAAATATTCGAGTGAGAGGGTTGAAAAATGTGTTCAGGAAAGGTTGGGCTTTGTTCCCCCAAAGGTATTACAGGCAACCCATCCTTATTTAAGGGTTAAAACGGATTGCGTTAGGGATGTATTAAAAGAAGAGATAAAACCCCAAGATCTCAATTTTGCGCTAAAGCAAATCACCTTGAACTTCTTAAGCCTTATTTTTTACATACCAACGAGGCTCCTCGCTTTTCTCCCAAAGCCTTTTATTGTTTTCTATGTTCTTTACAGCTTGTTAGCCATAGCATCTTTGATTTTTTATCTTTTCAAGGGTTCAAGGCTCCTCATTTTTCTCTACTTCTCCCTAATAATCACCTATTCCCTTTACAACCCTTTTGGGCTTTTTGACTTCTCAAGATTTAAGGTTATGTTGGTACCCTTTGAAACGGTATTTATCGCCTCATTATTATCAGGATATCGTTTCCCAGGTTTAAAACTTCGTCAATTTTGAATTTTAACCTCCTCTCCAGACCCAAGCTCTCGGTGAAGAAATCCAAGCCCTTACCCATAACCGAAGGGGAAAGGAAAACGTAAATTTTATCAACCAAGCCAGATTTTAGAAACATCGTAAAAATTTTACTTCCACCCTCAACCAGAACGGACTGAACGCCAAAATCCTTTAAGATCCCCAAAATTTCCAAGACGTTTATATCTTTAACTTTTTTAACCAAAACCCCTTCAGGAACTACTGGGTCTGACGATGTGATCAAAAGTGTTGGGGCAACTTTTGTATCAAAAATTTTTGCGGAAAAAGGGACATTCCCATCCCCGCTTATTACCACTCTAAGGGGCATCCTTTCGGAAAAAACCTCCCTAGGCGTTAGCTCCGGATCATCCTTCAATACCGTACCCGCTCCCACTAAAATCGCATCGTATTCTCCTCTCAGTTTGTGCACAAACCTTCTTGAGGTTTCATCCGTTATCCACTTTGATTTTCCAGAGTTATCCGCTATTTTCCCATCAAGGGTTATAGCCATCTTTAAAGCGACAAAAGGCCTATTCTTTTCCCAAAATGTGAAGTACTTTTCGTTTTGCTTCCTAACTTCATTCTCCAATACCCCCCACTTTACATCCAAACCCGCCTCCATAAGCTCCCTTATTCCTCCCCCCCTTACCCTTGGGTTAGGGTCAATGGAACCTATCACAACCCTCTTTATACCCGCCTCTATTATTGCTTTTGTGCAAGGAGGTTGTTTTCCATAAAAGTTGTGGGGTTCAAGGGTTACGTACATCGTGGCACCTTTACAGGATTCCCCCGCATCTTTTATTGCCCTGATTTCCGCATGTTCATCCCCATACCTCCTATGGTAACCAATCCCCACTATCCTACCCTTATTTACTATTACCGCACCCACCAAAGGATTGGGCGATACAAAACCCCTACCAAACTCCGCCAGCTCTATCGCCAATTTAATATAACTTTCCTCTTCCCCTTTAAACAATTGAAGTTTCGGTTTTTACTATGGTAGGTTCAAATTCTATGGGGTTCATAACGAAGTAAGTGCTCGGGCAACCTTTAATAGCCAAGATCTTCAATTCTTCAAGCTCTTCGGGGGATGCATCCGTATCAACCTCCAAAGTTATCCCAGCCTTCTCAACGAGGGGTTTATCCTCGCCCAAAAGCGCCGCCTTGACGTTCACCTTAATATAACCCCTTGCCTTCAAGGATCTTATTATTATTCCTTTGCTTGCGGCCTTCGCCATAAACACCATTGAATAGCAAGCCATTATCCCAAAAAGGACGTACTGTAAGGGATGGGGAGCATTCCCGTTTCCCCCGAACGCGTATATCTGGTCGGATATGAGGAAGGTGGAACCGTTATTATACTCCACGTACCCCATAAACTGTACCTTATCAAACACCCATTCCCCACTCACCTCAAATATCCTATGCGCGGGCCATATACCCTTTTCTAACTTCTCCTTGGTTTCTTGGATCTTTGCAAGATTTACGTTGTTTATTTTCATATATAGATATAGAGTATTTTAAGGCTGTAAAGCCTTTATTTCCGACCTGAAGGGAACCGCGTGGGATATGGTGTATGCTGCGGGGCACTTTTGATCAGCAAGTTTCTTTATCTCCTCAAGGACTTCCATAGGTGCGGGGGAGATAACCTCAAGGGTTATACCCACCTCCTCAACAACGGGACCTTCCTCTATCTCAAGAACCGATTTCATATTTACCTTTGAATAGCCTTTAACCTTAAGGGAGTCAATTTTAACCCCCTTTATAGTTGCTATGGTTACAAATGTAGTGGCATAGCAGGCTATCATAGAGAAGACGAAGTATTGTACGGGATTGGGGGCGTTTCCCTTTCCTCCCGAAGGCGTAGGCTGATCGGTAAATAGGGTTATTGAGCCGTTCTCAAAAGTTAAATTTGCCCTAAACTGCGTTTCACCGAATATCCATTCCCCCTCCGCTTCAAATAACCTGTAATCGGGAAGCTCTCCCTTTACTATCTTCTCCCTGGTTTCTAAAATTTTCTCCAAATTTACATTGTTCATAACCGTTCATTTTAAAGGGGATCTTTTAGAGAAGTTTATCATCCTCCTTCGCAAGAATGCGGATTTCCTTGCGGAGTTTTTTATGAACTTTTTGTATAAAAGGGGCCTTTGGGCGTCGGTTGATTGCGGATGCCTCCTGTAATAATATAAAACCTTGTGGATCCTTCCAACTTGAAATATTTCCGTAAGCTTAAGAACCAAATCGTAATCCTCGCCGAAATCCGGGAAGTTTTCCTCATCAAACCCTCCCACCCTTTCAAGGGCTTCCCTTTTATAGCTTCTCAAGGCACCCGCCCCCTCAACCCTCAGGATATTGTTTATGGAAAACTCAAGGTGTTTTACCGTGGGGAAGTTTAAGGGCTTACCCTCCTCATCAACCACATCGTAATACGATATGGCGAGAGCAACGGGATACTCCCTGTGATATTCAAATACCGTCCTTAGGGCGTCCTTTGAGTAAAAGTCATCGGAATCAAGCTGACATACTATCCAACCCCTCGATCTCCTTATCCCCTCATTTAAGCATGCGCTCAAACTTTTATTTTTCACCCTTACAAGCTTTATCCTTTTGTCCACCCTTAAAAATTTTTCAATTATGTTCGGTGTATTATCATCCGAGGCGTTATCAACCACTACGCATTCCCAATCTTCAAAGTCGTTTTCAAGGAGGGATTCAAGGGCTTTCCCTATGAACTTCTCCCTGTTCCTTACAGGTATTATTACCGAGATGTAGGGTTTATATGGAGTCTCCCGTAGGGGGAAATTTAGGGGCCTTTCAAGAAAAGCATCTATCTTTATCAGAAAATCTTTGAATATTTTTTCAAGGGCGATCTCATCGCCTGGGTCATACGTCAGGTATTTGAAGGCTTCGGTGTATAGTTTTCCAAAGTTTTCAATATTCACCCTTTCGGATATGGGTTTTTCAAGAACAAGCTGGGTTTTACCCCTTAGGTATAGCTCAAGCCTCGCGTAATACTCCCAAAATTTTCCATACCTTTCCGCCCCAATTTCATCCAAAAAATCCCAATCGTATATCCTAAGGGGTCCAAGCTCCGCCCTTTCCGTAAAATCTTGAAATTTTGCTACATCAAAAATTTGCCCCTCGTATATATATTTCCCCACGATTATCGGGTATTTGGGTATCTCCCTTAAGTTCTCAAAAATTATGGAGGTTCCAGGATCATATACCAAAAGGAAATCGCCGGATCTTTGGATTAAAGGTTTCCCACTTTCCAGAAGTTGGAACCTCATCCGCCGAGGGATTGTATGTACCTGTTTCTTATTTCCGTTGCAACCGTCCTTATGGTATTTTGAAGGGCTGAACCTGTGGGAATGTTTTCAACCCTTTGGGATAGGGGTGTTCCCCCCACCTGAACCGGACTTCCAGTTTTTGCATCGTAAAGGGTTATGGTAAATGTTACGAGGTTGCCCCTTACGGATACGGAACCGAAGAGGAAAACATCCGCTCCAACGCTTTGGGCTATGCTCTGCGCATCCGTTTCCGCTATAGTCCTTTTTGTTAAGCCCCTTGAGGAAATATAAGACCTTACGGCGTTTTTATCATATACCCTGAACCTTATGCTCTCGTTGAAAACCGAAAAGGAGTATTCCATAAGGGTGTCTCCCATAGCATACGATGCGGACTGGTCGTCCTCCTCCCTGAAGGGGAAAATTATTATCCTCTTCTGCAAAGCTTCAACCCCCTTATAAGCCCTGTTAAGCTCGTCAAGTACAAGCTGGGTTATATCGTTTCTTGGATCGTACCAAACCGCACCTGAAACATCCAGAACCACCTCGTACCCCATGCTCCTGGCTATCCTCTCCGTGGTTTCCCTGATCCTTTGAACGTACGGCGAGATAATTTCCTTACCCCTACTTTCCACCTGTTTTATTATTAGGCTTGAAACGCTGTCCAACTGTCTTTTGTACCCCTCAATTTCCCTATTTCTTAAGATCCTCTCCGCGTCGGTCAATATGGGCCATTGTTTCTCAAGTTCCCTCTCAAGGGAATCCACCTTCCTCTTTATTGAATCCCTCTTAACCTCAAGGGATGCCTTGTACCTCAAAATACTTTGACGCGCTTCCTTAAGGTCTATGTAGTCGTTGTAAATTTTTTCCATATTTACAAAAGCGACCCTTGAAGCTTGGGAGAACAATATCAGAAGAACCATGATAACCTCGTGATTCTACCGTGCCAAATCCTCAAAAAAGCGATTATGGAATCCCTTGAGTAATTTCCGTAATGTACGCTATCTATTATCACCTTTCCAAGGTAATCCCCAACATCAAAGCTGTCCTTTATTCCAAAATCCAACCAAATTGCTATCCTGTCGGATGGTGTAATTTGAACGGAATTGGAAAAGTCCGAGGGTGGTATGGGATATTCGGAGGTATATTTTTTAAATTTTGTTTCCCTATATCCGAACTTTGCGGTATCCCTTGATGGGGATATAAGGCTTAAACTATCAAGGACAAAGAGCAATATAGGATGGTTATCGTTATTTTTGGGATCGCAGGGGAAAATAGAATCCCTGAAACATACCCCAGAAAATTTTCCCGAGCCAAAGGAGTTTAACGCAAGGTTCTTTATGTAAGGTTCAACCTTTAAAGTGTCGCTGTTTTGGATGTCTGAAGGCGCATAGGCGAATACCAAGAATTTTTTAAATACTTCCCTTATTATGGCGAATGTGTCGGTGGTTGATGTTATCCTTCTTAAGGATAAAGAATCAACCCCGAAAATTGCAAAGCTGTCCGCCCCCTCAAGTCTGAACCAGTGCAAGTTTAAGCTCCTTCCATCTTCACCGCCAAAAACCTTTGAAATTATGGGCTTAGAAGGTAATGTTCCACCAGAACAAGAAAGGAAAAGGATAAGGGGTAAAATCTTTCTCATATTTTTATCTTGATTGAGTAGCCCAAGGATTCCCTCGCTAAGTTCTCTATTTCCCTTATTATCTTTTCATCGCTCGTCCCCTCAAGCCCAATCTCTATAAATATGGGCTCCATACTGTCAAATATCAAAGTCCTTACGTAAGGGGAAACCCCAACGGTTAGGGCGCTGTCCATTATCACAAGGGCGTAATCTTTCTTTCCAACCAGTTCTTTAACTTTCCTCTCAACCTCGGAAGGCCTTTCCGTTTCAAAAACATCGCAACCCGCAAGAAGAAAGCCGGGGGAAAACTGGGGTCTAACTATCGCCAAAACCTTCTGCATAGTGGGGAATTTTATCGCAGAATTATTTCCCAAATCGCGAAAATAAATTCCCGTTTAAAATACTATCTATGATTCTTTTTGTAGGCGTTATTAATTTGGAAGTTTCGGAAGTTTGGTTTCCCATAAACGAGAATCTAAGGCATCTAATAATGGTTTATGGTTTGAGGTCGGATAAGAAACTCTCGGGAAACGTTTCTTTATCAATAAGCATCAAGTCTCCTGGGAAAGCAGAATTTTCGGATGAGGTGAAGCAAAAGTTACCAAAGAGCAACTATTCCATAATATTTTACGAGGGAGCGGTGGGATGGGATAGCGTTGAAGTTTTCACCAAAATAAAGGGTAAAGGGATAAACCTTGAATCAAAGAGTTCCATACCCAACTTTGGAAAGGTAAAAGCTTCCTCTTTAATTTTGGCATACAACATTTCCGAAAACGATTCCTCCGCGCTTTTCAAGAGGGGAGACTTGTTTATAAGGCCCTGTTTTAACTGCGTATTTTGGGGGGAGATGTTCTATTATTTGGAGGTTTTGGCAGATAGTAAATTTACGGTTATAGGGGCGGTGTTTAGTGAGGATAAACCAATTTTGAGACTTTCTCCACGTACTTTCAATTCATCATCGGTGGTTTATTCTAAGATACCCATTTGGGATCTTAAGGATGGAAAATATAGGCTGGTTGTTGAGGTTATTTCGCCCAAGAAGAACGAGAAGGTGACCCTTGAGAAGGAATTCTTCGTATCCATGTATGGGGACGATATAGCATCTTTTATAGATTACATAGCAAGCCCGAAGGAGAAATCGGAGTTCGAGAGGATAACGAGTTTGGAGGGTAAATTGAAGTTTTTGAAGGAGTTTTGGGAAAGGAGGGGATTGGAGTATTACATGGAGTTTAGGGAGAGGGTCAGGTATGCGGATAGCGTTTTTTCAACGAAAACTTTGATGGGAAGGTACACGGATATGGGGAGGATATACATAAAGAGGGGAAAGCCCGACGAGATATCAAGGGTGGATATGGGGATACAGGATAAGCCTTATATAAGGTGGTTTTATTACTCGGGTGGGGGATACGACTATATCTTCGGAGATCCCGTAGGAACGGGGGAGTATATACTTATAAAAACAAACGACCCTGAGGAGGCAAGATTCGTAAGGCCAACAAACGTACCTTCCTTAGACATAAACAGGGAAATTCATTGGGGTTGGTAATTCCGCCTTAAAATACCCTATATGTCCGCAGGTGGATTGAAAACGGAAACTTTCGTTTTAAATGTGGGTCCACAGCATCCCGCAACTCATGGGGTTTTGAGAGTTATGCTTGAGCTTGATGGCGAAACGGTGGTAAGCGCAAAGTGCGTTATAGGATACCTTCACAGGGGAACAGAAAAGACCGCGGAAAACAGGAATTATTATCAAATTTTGCCATATACGGACAGGTTGGATTACCTTTCACCAATAAACAATAACTTTGCATATGTCTTGGCGGTTGAAAGGCTATTGGGGATCACGAAGGATATACCAGAAAGGGCGGAATACTTGAGGGTTATAACCGCAGAATTAAGCAGGATAGCTAGCCACCTCGTATGGTTTGGTACGCACGTTATGGATATAGGGGCTTGGACACCTTTCCTACACGCATTTAAACAAAGGGAACTTATATACGATCTCCTCGAAGAACTTACGGGTCAGAGAATGAACAACAGTTATTTCAGGGTGGGTGGAGTTGCGGCGGATGCCCCGGACGGATGGCTTGAGAAGGTGGAAGGTTTCTTAAACCAATTTGAAAGGGCTTTTTCGGAGATGGATAAGCTCGTCACGGAGAATCCAATATTTATATCAAGGACGAAGAATATAGGAGTTTTAAAACCCGAAGACGCACTAAACTTGGGAGTCACCGGTCCCCTCCTGAGGGGCTCAGGTATAAAGAGGGATCTAAGGAAGGACGAACCTTACTCCGTATATGATAGGTTTGAATTTGAAATTCCCGTTGGGGAGAAAGGGGACAGTTACGACAGGTACTTAGTGAGGATGGAGGAGGTGAGGCAGTCGGTTAAGATAATTAGACAAGCCTTAAAGGATATACCGGATGGGGATGTTTTAATAAACGATTTCAAGATTGTGCCTCCACCAAAGGCGAGGACTTACGGTTCCATAGAGGAGCTTATACATCACTTTAAGCTGATGTCGGAGGGGTTTAAAGTTCCAAAGGGAGAAGTTTATGCTGCGGTGGAGAGTCCTAGGGGGGAGTTGGGGTTTTATATCGTATCCGACGGGAGCTCAATGCCCTGGAGGTTGGGGATAAGGACACCCTCCTTTGTTAATTTACAAGCTTTGGAGCATATGGCACCCGAACATCTGATAGCGGACATAATAGTTTTAATAGGAAGCATAGATATAGTTCTTGGTGATGTGGATCGTTGATGTGGATTTTTGCCTTTACGGTAAGCGGTAAGGTAGTTTCCGAAGGGAAACCAATAGAGGGGGCGATAGTTTTTGTAAGGGAGGTGGGAGTAAGGGCATATACGGATAAGGATGGGAGATTTTCGTTAAATTTAAAGGGTGGGGAATATACCTTCGTTGTTCAGGCGCTCGGTTACAGGGTTGAAAGGGAAAGGTTGGGAATATTTTCCGATACCACGATAAATTTTGATTTAAAACCCCTTGAATACACCTTGACGGAAATTGAGGTTTCGCCGAAAACGAAAAGCGCCTTTGAATCCGCCCAACCGAGGTTCCTTGAAGCCTTACCCTTTGTTGGGGATCAAGATGTTGGATATTTCATATCCATTGCCCCGGGCGTTGTTCCAGTTTACGGCTTAGCGTACTTCTCAGTAAGGGGTTCTTCCCCCTTTGAGAACCTAATAACCTTCGACAACATACCACTTTATAACGCATTCAGCTATTATGGGATGTACACACCAATAAACCTTGATATCGTGGGTGGGGTTGAGTTTTTGAGGGGGGGCTTTACGCCCGAAGTTGGGAATTTATCCGGAGCTTTGATAAACTTTAAAAGTTCCGAAGGGGAAAGTCTTAAGTACATAGTAAGGTTAAGTAGAACAAATACAGGGTTTTCAGCAATTGGTAAAAACTGGGTATTTTCGTCAAGGGTTGGGCTATTTGCTCCTTTAAAGTATTGGAGAAAGGTGGGGATAAGACTGGGGGATATATCTGGGAAGTTCAACTTCGGAAGCACTTTAAGGGGTCTTTCCTTTTCCTATATTGGGAACATATCGGATAACATATATCTGAACGATTACAGGGGATTGTATTACAGCGCAAACATTCTGAACGGCGGATTTTCCGTAATCGGCAGGTATTATTTCGGAAAGTTCTTCATAAAACCCAAACTTATTTTTTCAACTTCAAATTTTAATTCCTGGGATAGCTCAAGGAAGGACCCCTTTAAACCCGAGATACAGGCAAGGAGCGTATCCTCAAGGTTTGAGGAGATAACCTTAAGGAACGATCTGGAGACTTACTCTTTTTCAATGGGGAGCGAGGTGAGATTTTACAATTCAAGGTTAAGGAAGGATAGTCTGGAAAGGGAAGGGGATGGGTACTTTTGGGGGAATTACTTAAAGTATAGGTTTGAAACCATAAACATCCTTTCGGAGTTCGGTTTTAGGTTGGATAAGTTTGGGAGTTTAGGATTTAGATTTTCCCCCTCGGGATTCTTCAAGTATTACCTTAATTCATCAAATGCCATAAAACTTCAAGGGGGAATTTACAGGCAGTTCATCACTTCCCTATACGCCTTTCCCCCCCAATATTTCTTCTATACGCCCGTCAAAAGAAACGAGATACTGTCATACCAGTTTATCGTCGGGGGAGAGAGGGTATTTCCTTGGGGTATATCGGAGATAAACTTCTTTGAGAAATATTATCCGAAGTTCGTTTATATTGATGGGAATTTGGAAGAGAGGGTTGGGGTTATGAACTCCGTCGGTTTTGACTTTTGGGTTAGGAAGGAAAGCAAGGTACCCGTTCCCTTAACGGCGGACCTATCTTACACCTTTATGCTCTCAAGAATAAAGCTATCCGACACATCTGAATTCCTTCCCACACCTTGGGATGTAAATCACACAATAAATGGCACCTTCTCCTTCCACCTAATAAGGGAAGAATACGAGGTAATCTTGGGAATAGCCATTTCTTATCTCGTGGGAAGGCCGTATAGGGGGTATTTGAGCCATTATAGGACACCTTTTTACGGTGAAGTATATATTCAGGATACCACGAACAGGTTAAAGCTTCCCCCTTACTCAAGGTTTGACGTATTTATGAGGGCGCCCGTCCCTATAAAATTCGGAAGGGCAAAGTTTGACATATCTTATTCCGTGATAAACCTCTTCCCAAATAAGGGTGTAACCTTTGACCCAACCAACCCGGATGCGGATTTCGCCAACCTAACCGCGGCATATCCTATATCTTCAATAGTTCTTAGGGCAGTATTCTGATGTTCGTTATAGATGCCCTAAATTATGCGTTTTCTTTAGGAGCCATAACAATTGAAGATGCGGTGGAGATGGTGAAAAAGGCGGTTAGGATCCTTGAGAGGACGGGAAAGGAGTTCATTTTCGTTTTTGACGGCAAAAGCGATAAGTATTCAAGTGGGAAGAGGGTGGTTTGGGTGGGATTTGAGAGAAAGGCGGACGATTGGATAATAAATTTTGTTTCAAAAAATCCTGAAAAGAGAATTGTGGTGATCACGAGGGATAAGGAGTTGGAGGAAAAGGTCAAATGGATAAGTAAAAACGTCATAGTTTGGGATACGGAGGAATTTGATAGTTATTTAAGGAGATTGGAGGGAGAAAGGGAAGCGAAGATCTATAAGAAATTTGAGGTGGAAACATCCAAGGAAGGGAAGGAAATGTTGGAAAATTTCAACGAGGAGGAATTTTCAGGGGCTTTTCAGGTAAAATTTGAGGAGAGGGTGGAAAGGGGAAAATTTAAGAAGAAAGAAGAAATTTACCCACCTACGGATATGGATTTTGAGGAGTTTTCCCGTAAGTTTGAGGAGATATTAAGGAAGTTCGGAAAGGGGTTATAAATCTCCAAATTTTTCGCAAATTTCCTTAACTATTTTCTTTAAAATTTTCCTGTCGCTTTCGTCAAAGTTGGCCTTTTCAAGGAGATCAGGCCTAAAAAGTAAGGTCCTTTTTATCGCCTGCTCCTTCCTCCAAAGGGCTATGAGATTGTGGTTTCCACTTAAAAGTACCTTGGGAACTTCTTTTCCCTCAAAGTCGTAAGGTCTGGTGTATAGGGGGGGCTCGAGGAGGTTATGGTAAAGGGAATCCGTTTCGGCGGATGATTTATGGGTTAAAACCCCCTCAATAAGCCTTGCGACCGCATCCAAAACAACTAAACTCGCGAGCTCACCGGAAGATACCACAAAATCCCCTATGGAAATTTCAACATCAACATAATCGTATATCCTGCTGTCTATCCCTTTATAGTGCCCACCAACGAGTATAATCTCTTCCAACTTTGAAATTTCAATAACATCCTTCTGTTCAAGCCTTTTCCCCGTGGGAGAAAGCAGAAATACGGGGGCGGATTTGAGCCAACCTTTCGCATCCCTTATAGCGGGAACCATAAAATCCACCCTCAATAGCATCCCTTCGCCACCACCGTAAAGGTAATCCTCCACATCTTTTGGACCCTCCGCATAATCTATCGGTGAAAAAAACCTTATCTCCAACTTCCCAAGCTCTATAGCCTTCCTCAAGGGTGCATATTTTAGGGGACTTTCAAAGTATTTGGGAAAAAGGCAAACTATCCCTACCTTCAACCCTTTTTCTTTAAATAAACGAGGTAGGCCTTTATAAACTCATCAAGATCCCCCTCCAAGACCCCCTCCGCGTTTGACGTCTCATAACCCGTCCTGTGGTCCTTCACGAGCTTATAAGGATATAAGACATAAGACCTGATTTGGTGCCCCCATTCTATTGAGGTTTTTGGACCCACTATTTTTTCAAGCTCCTCTTCCCTTTGCCTCCTGTAGTATTCGTAAAGCCTTGCCCTTAAGATCTTAAGGGCATTCTCCTTATTTTGATGTTGCGATCTCTCGCTCTGCATAACCACTATTATGCCCGTAGGTATATGTCTCACCCTAACCGCCGTTTCGTTCTTCTGCATATGTTGTCCCCCTGGACCCCCGGATCTAAAGGTTTCTATCTCTATCTCTTCCTCCCTAATTTCAACTTCTATCTCCGGCATTTCCGGATATACCGTTACCGCTGCGAAGGATGTGTGTCTCCTGTTGTTTGCATCAAATGGTGAAATCCTAACCAACCTATGCACCCCCTTCTCCCCCTTGAGATAACCGTAAGCATAAGGTCCTTTTATATGTAAGGTTGCGAACTTTATACCTGCGGTTTCACCCTTCTGATAATCAAGGACCTCAACTTTAAAACCTTTTCTTTCCGCCCATCTTATGTACATTCTTAAAAGCATCTCCGCCCAGTCCTGACTCTCCGTTCCACCCGCACCGGGATGGATCTCCAAGAAGGCATTTTGAACATCCTCCTTTTCGGTAAATAATGTCCTTATTTGAAAATCGGTGATATCTTCCCTTAACTTTTTTATCTCAATTTCAAGTTCGGACATAAGGCTCGGATCCTCCTCCGCCATCTCGTATATTTCTATAAGGTAATTTATCCTTTCGGAAAGATTCATATAATCGTTCAGGAGTTTTTTTAAGGCTCCGAGCTCCTTCATCTTCTCGGATGCCACAACAGGGTCACTCCAAAAATCTGCCCTTGAGCTTTCCTCCTCTATTTTCCTTATCTTTTCCTTGAGCCCATCTATGTCAAAGATACCCCCTTATGGTTTCCATTTCCTCCGAGATCTTCTCCATCTCCGAAAACAACATAGGTGGGAATTATAAAACCGAACGGTCTAAAATTTGTCTAAATTTTGTCTAAATTTAGACGGAGACGTAAAAAGTTGTCTAAATTTGGATCGCCTGTTTTAAAGGTTTCGTGGCTTAAATTTAAAAATTTAAAAATTTATATTGAACAAAAATTTAGACAGCCCAAATCATTGTCATTATTGGGATTTTTGGATGTGAGTCTAAATTTAGACTCAGAAAACTTGGGTTAAATTGGCTAATTTGCGAATTTATCTGTTTAGACAATTTGGCATGTGTTACAATATATATTATAAATTATAATTTAACTCTAAAAGAGACAGGAAAATTTAGACAACAGGGGAAATGGGAATTTACGAAAACTTTTTGGTAAGGATATAATGAGGGCTGATTTTTAACGACGTTAGAATAAACATTGTGGAACATAGGTTTAGGGTTATAGTTATGCCAAGAAAGGACCTTTTGGATCCTCAGGGTAGGGCGGTAAAGGGGGTAATATCCGAGATGGGAGTAAAGGTTAAGGATGTTAAAGTGGGGAAGGTAATCGAGATCGTAATTGAGGAAAAGGACGAAGGGAGAGCTTGGGAGACCGTGGAAGAGCTTTCGAGGAAAGTTTTCTCCAACCCTATAATAGAGGACTACGAAATAGAGAAAATATGAACATCAATTTTCAGGATTTGCTTTCTCCGATTCTTTCGCTAATAGTTGTCCTTGCGATCCTTTACATCCTGTACAAATACGGAACCCAGGAGGTTCTGGTAGAACAGCAGGGAACCATAAAAACCAAAAGGAAGATAAAGCTTTCCCCCACCCTTATAGTCCTTATCCTCGTAGGTTTGATCTTGATGCTTATCTCTATGTCCTACAGGGTTATACCTCAGGGTTATGCCGGTATAAAGTTCAACCAAGTTTTTAGGACTTATACCGTTTTGGGTGAAGGTGGAAATTTAATAATACCCTTTTTGGAGAACCTTTATCAGTACGACCTTCAGGTTAGGGAATACACCCTAAGCTCTTCCGTTAAAAGGAAAGGGGAGGGAACCCTTTGGGGTATAACTTCGGATGGTGTAAGCGTTGGGGTTGAAGCCACCTTGCTTTACCAAATAAACAGGGATAGCCTTATCAAGTTCCATAGGAATGTGGGAATGGATTACGAGGCGAAAGTAATACAGCCCGTCTTTAAATCCGCGATAAAATCCGTTATATCAAAATATACTTCCGATGGGCTTTTATCCTTCGGCAGGACGGGTTTGGACCTTGAAATAACGGGGATATTGAGGAACAAATTAGAGCCAATAGGGATTAATGTTTTGGATGTTTTGATAAGGGATATAAAGTTTTCTCCGGATTACGAAAAGGCGCTTGAAGAAAAGAAGTTGGCGGAGCAGGAAGCATTGAAAATGCAGCAATTGATAAAAAAGGAGAGCTTAAATGTTCAAAGGATGTTGGTTGAGGCAAAAGGGAAAGCTGAGGCTATCTCAATAGTTGCCAAGGAGCTAAAGAAAAACCCCGAATATATCGGATACCTTTACGTTGACAAACTCTCCGACAAAAT
The DNA here is from genome assembly GCA_049414445.1 of Candidatus Caldipriscus sp. Taxonomy (GTDB): domain Bacteria; phylum Hydrothermota; class Hydrothermia; order LBFQ01; family LBFQ01; genus Caldipriscus. The sequence continues at coordinate 27,047 of JBMSAP010000030.1, forward strand.
AAAGGTGATTATAACCAACGAAAAGAGTATTTTGAACCTGGACGAAGTGATAAAGGATAAGTGATCAGAAGCTGGTAGAGGAAGAGAAATTAAAGTTTTCCACTTTTATGGTGGGTAGAATCATCCCATGTGGGTAATGCATATCGTACCAACTGCTTTCACTTACAAGCTCCTCTTCCTTTGAAATATCCAAAACCCCACCCAACATGTTGAATATACTCTCGTTAAACCTCATATTTTTCATGCTCCCCACTATCCTACCATTTTCAACCACGAAAACCCCATCCCTCGTCATACCCGTTAAAGTTAGACTTTGAGGATCAACCAAATTAACGTACCAAAACGTCGTTATTATAAGCCCCCTATCCGTTTCTTCAATAAGTTTCTTGTAATCCTTTTCCCCGCCCCTGAAATATAGGTTTAGAAACATTGGGTTGTTTGAGAGGGGAGAGGCACACGCGTTGGATTCTACTCCCATCTTCCTGGCGGTTATACTGTCGTGTGCAAAATTCTTAAATACCCCATTCTCAACCACTACAGTTAAACCCTTCCTATTCCCCTCAAAATCAAAGGGTAATACGAATCCCCTAGGGTTCAGCGCATCATCCAGGATGGTTACCTTTTCGGAAAAGACCTTTTGACCCACCTTGTCCCTTAAGGGGGATATACCCTCAATTGCGGATTTACCCGAAAACCCTATCCAATTTAGAAAAACTAGAATATCCGTCAGAGCTAACGGTTCAAGGATCACCGTCCACTTCCCTGGCTCTGCATCCCTTGGTTTTAAGACAAAATTTAACCTTTCTTCAACCCTCTCCAACACCTCTCCCAAATTTAAATCCTTAAATGTCTTTGCAGATTTCTGAACTAAATAGCTGTAGGTATCGTAAATGGGGTTAAACTTTATATGGGCGTCCGTTAAGAAATTGTAACCCTCAAAACCCGAGGATGTTAAAAATACATATTCCAAGCTTCCACCAGAGACAACACCGTAAGCCTCAAAGGGTTTTGGTGTTTCCTTTATTAAATTCCCAGCTATTCTTGTGATTTCTTCCGGTGAAATCTCTGCAGTATCCTCATCAAACTGATCTATTGAAGTTTCTATCTTATCTGCCCTCGGAAGATCGGGTAAATCCGGGTTTTCGGGGGAAAGCTTAGCCAAACTCTCCGCCCTTTTCACAGCGGATACCAGATCCTTTCTATCCCCATTAAAAGAAAAATTCACCACCGCGCTACTTTTCCCAAACCTCACCCTAACTGAAACCCTAATATCCTTAACGTTTGTTGTCTGGTGTATTCTTGACTTTGCGAACCTAACCAATGTGCTGTTTTCCCCAAAAACTATAACCTCCGTTCCGTCGTTTTCCGCAACCTTCAATATATCCTCAGCTATTGAAAACATCTTGTCTTTCAGCATAGCTGGAATTCTAATGAGGATTTACCAAGGTGATAAAAGGACGGTTAAAGTTGCAAACTTCCAGAATTCCCTCGCGGGTCTTTGCCCATAATTCTTTCTCAAAATTTCCCAAGAATAAACGAAAACCCAGGTTAAAGCTAAGATGAGGGTTCCAATGAGCATTCCCTTAAGCCAACCGACGTGTCCATAATAATATAAAAGGGGTTTTGTAAAGGGTGAGCCGTAAACTATGGAATTGTGGAAGGCATAAGATAGAAGCGAGTTTCTTCCAAGAAGTGCCAAAGGTTTAAACCTAAAACCGAAGTTTTCCGCACCCATAAGAATATAAATCAACAAAATAACAACGCCTGTTTTCAGGAGGATATATCCAAGGGAAGTTTCGTATCTTGGAAAGTTAAGAAAAAAATTCAGGAAAAGGGCAAAGATAGGTATAAGGCTTAGGGCAAAGAAAATCTTTCTGTTTAGCAAAAATGCGGATGCCAGGGCGGAACCGAAAAAGAAGTAACCCCAATATGGAAATGGGGGAAAGAGGGAGTTTTTAAAGGAGAAGTAAGGGGCTATGAAAGGGGGAAGGTTCTCCCCGAATTTGTTTATGAAAGGGCTGAAGTACCAAAAGAAAAAAGCCAAGAAGAGAAACAGCAGGACCCTCTTAAGTTTATCCCTAACTACATACAAAAGGGAGCTTAGAACTATCACTCCCAAACCTATGCAAATTAAGATATCGACCCTTTGGAAGATGTTTATCCCCTCAAGGACGCTCTGGGGGTTTACGAACATCTTGGGTATTGAAGATGTTGGCATCTGAAGGAAGTACCCGAAAGCCATCAGCTCCACCCCCCTCCTTAACCTTTGATATATCTTTTCACCCTTAAATGTATATACTGCCAAAAACCCCGAGGAAAGGAGAAAGACAGGGGCAACGAGCCCGTTGAAGAATGCTATGGATTGGTAAAGAGGGGTAGATTTAAGCTCGTACGGGAACAACCCATCAAAGGCGTGGGTTGGAACCATCCATATTACAAAAACCCCCTTCAACCAATCTATAAATAATAACCTTCCCACACCAAAAAATTAAAAATTTCGCTATGAGATAATCAACGCGTTATCCCCCCTTCCCGTCGTCCTTCCTATTATTGCTGGTTTCTCGTAAGGTTTCCTTTCGGAAAGCCTTGGCACCCTCCTCTCTTCGCCTTCGTTCATATTGCCCATGTTGTTTATATCCTTCATCCTTCACCTCCTTTGTTGGGTATTATAAGGGGGATATGGATCTCGTGCGATTTGATCCTTAGGAGGGCTTCCCTCCCTATGAAGATCCAAATCCCCACCTGAAATTTATCCTTATTTTTTCTATAAAACTCCCTTAAGAGCCTCTTTATTCTGTTCCTTTTAACCGCACCCTTTACCTTTCTTTCCACCGCAAACAGAACTTTCCTTTCCCCGTAAGGGCAAACCCTTAAGATTACAAACTCATCAGAATATAGGGTTTTTGAGTTCTTGAAAGCCCAACTTATTAATTTCCTTCCCCTCAATATCTCGCTTTTTGAAAGCCTTTCATTCACAGGGAAACTTCACCCTATCTCCCACCTTTATACCCTTCCTTTGAAAGTATCCCCTATTCACCTCCAGGGCGTACTGAACCTTGTTTTTGGAGGATACGGGCTTTTCGCTTAAAGGCTCCATATCGTATATCTCCACGATCTTCCAATCGCTTGATATATAAGCTATTGAAAGGGGTATGTATGTGTTTTTCATCCAAAAGTGCAACCTTTGGGGGTAAGGGAAGATGAAAAGCATACCCATATTATCCGGTAAATACTCCCTGAACATTAAACCCCTTTGGTGCTCCCAAGGATCGTCCGCAACTTCCACATATAAGGTTTCCGCGTTTATGCAAAGTGGTAAAAGGCTCATTCCTTGAACTCCACCCTTATCACACCCCTGAATTCTCCCTCCGAATATCCCCTCGCCTTATCTTTCGGGTACCTCTTTGTTATCTCCTGAAGGACTTCCGCAGGTATATTCATGTTATCCTTACCATGACAATTTAAACATAAAGGTGCAACGAATAGGGGTTTATAGTACCTATGGATTGTTTGGTTTCCACGCCTAAAGGTTTGGAGGTAATACTCGGGTTTTTTACCTCCCTTTATTGCGGTTTCAAAGAACCTCAAAGCCCTCTCTTCCATTTTGTCCGGCTTGTTTTTGGGATTCCTGAACTTGAAGCTGGTCCTTTTTATTTTCACGCCGTAAGCTTTTGAAAGGCTATCGGTTAAAGGGATCGCCCTCTCCGAGCAGTATGAAACCGAGCCTTTTAAACCCTTCTGGTTTATGGAGTTTTGCAATTCCCCAAGTAGGGTTTTTATGAGCGCACCCGCTATCTCTTCACCCTTTGTTCTTACATATGTACTGTCCAAGCTTACAAACAAGATCATCATATCGTTTATATTCTAAAGCGGAAACATTTTTAGCGATTAAACCGCTTTATAATACCCCCCTATGGTCAAGGTAACTTTTCTGGGGCATGCGGCGTTTAAGATAGAAGGGAGCAAGACGGTTTTGGTCGATCCGTTCATAACTGGGAACCCTACATCCCCACTAAAAGGGGTTGAGGATATAGAGAAGGCGGATGTGGTGATAGTGACGCACGATCACGGGGATCACGGATTTGAGGATGCGGTCGAGATATGCAAGAGGACGGGCGCGTACTTTGTCTCCCAATACGAACTCGTTGTAAAATCCAACCTTGAAAAGGTTGAGCCTATGAGCATAGGGGGGTTCGTAAACGTCGGAGGTATGGGAGTTGAGGTGGCCCTCACGCCCGCTTTGCATACCGCAGGCGTTGGGGATCCGGCGGGGGTTATAATAAGGATGGATGGGAAAACGATTTACCACGCGGGGGATACTGGGCTATTTTACGATATGAAGCTCATCGGCGAACTTTACAAGCCCGATCTTGCCATACTTCCCATAGGCAGTAGGTTCACCATGGACATCTATCAGGCCGCTAAGGCGGTTGAATTCATATCCCCCAAGTTCGTAATCCCCATGCATTACAATACTTTTGATTTAATAAAGGCGGATCCTAAGGAGTTTGAGAGGCTGGTTGGGGATAAAGCAAAAGTGGTGATATTAAATCCGGGCGAAAGCTTTGAGATATGATAGAAAGTCGCCTTAAGGATATACAGGCGAATCTTGAAGAGATGTACTCCCTTACCCTTGAGATGATAGATCTATCCCTTGAATCTTACGAGGAAACCATCAAAAGGGAGGAAAGGGTAAACGAACTTGAAATAGTTATAGACGAGCTTGTTGTGGAAACCATAGCCTTATTTCAACCCGAAGCAGGATACCTTAGGGAACTTTTAATGTGCCTAAAGATAAACAACGACATAGAGAGGATAGCGGATCACGCGGAGAACGTAGCAAGGGATTTTAAGATTTTAAGGGAAAAGAACGTTCAAATCGGAGATCTTGAGGAAGATATACGCTTGATAAGGGAACTTTCAAAGAAGTCCTTCGTGGAGGTTTATTCTTCATTTAAGAATAGGGATACGGAGCTTGCGCTACATGTGATAAAGTCGGATAAAGTGATAGACGATCTTAGAGACAGGATTCTGAATAGGGCGGTGAAGGGCCTTGAAACGGAAGTGGCGCTAAAGGTTGTAAATATCGCGCAAAACTTTGAAAGGGTAGCGGACCTTTCAACGAACATAGCGGAGGATGTAATATTTATAACGAAAGGGGAAATCGTAAAGCACGGGAAAGTTTTTAGGTTTTTGCAACCTTAAAATATCCTGTTATGCGTAAAAATGATGTTGCTATAAAGATAGCGGGGCTTGCGGGTGATGGAAGCCTAACAACTGCCGAACTTCTATCCAAGATCCTCAAGAAGATGGGGTTTTATGTGGTTATGATAAAGGATTTCCCCTCAAACATAAGGGGCTTGCCAACAAACCTAACCGTTAGGGCAAAAGACAAACCAATATACGGACCAAAGGACAACATTGATTACCTCCTTGCCCTAGACTTCCAAAATCTGCCTTTGCATACCCACGAGGTCATATCGGGTGGTGTAATAATTTACGATAACAGCACGCATCCGGAGATACCATCCCATTTGAAGAGGGAGGATGTCCATTACTGTATACTACCCCTTGCGAACATATCAAGGGAGAAATTGGGTTTGGAGGTTATAAAGAACGTCGTTGCCTTGGGGATAATAGCAGAGTTTTTGAACCTAGACCACGAGATAGCTTATAAGGTAATAGCGGATTGGTTTAAGGCAAAGGGGGATAAGATAATAAATGCGAACATAGGGGCTTACGAACTGGGTAAGGAAAAGGCAAGGGAATTGGGGAAGAAGGACGATTATTATTTGGAAAAGCTTGGGGACCCAGGAAGAATAATGATGACTGGGAACGAGGCTATAGCCCTGGGTGCCTTGGCGGCGGGTTGTAGGTTTGAGGTCGCATACCCCATAACCCCGGCAACGGAGATCCTTGAATTTTTCGCGGATGAAGGTAGGGAATTCGGGGCGGTGGCGATCCAGGCTGAGGATGAGATAGCCTCCATAAACTTCGCCTTAGGTGCCGCCTTTGCGGGAGCAAGGGCTATGACAACCTCATCCGGTCCTGGTCTCTCCCTAAAGACGGAAACCCTTGGACTTGCTTATATGAACGAGACACCCTTGGTTATAGTTGATTCCCAAAGGGCGGGACCATCAACCGGACTTCCCACAAAAACCGAGCAATCGGACATAAACCACATCCTATACGGTGGGCATGGGGACACTATGAGAATTGTTCTGGTTCCCGGAACCCTTGAGGAGGGCTTTTACTTTACCGCCTTAGCCTTCAACCTTGCGGAAAAATACCAAACTCCCGTGGTGATCCTCACCGAACAAGCTTTTTCGCAGAACAAATTTACCGTAGAACCGGGGGCATTGGATCCCTTCAAAATTGAGATAGATAGGGGGAAACTGCTTACTAAGGAAGATGTTGAGAGGATGAAGGCGGAGGGGAGGCAGTATTTAAGGTACGAGATTACGGAGGATGGTATATCCCCAAGGGCAATCCCCGGACTTGAATGGACAATATTTACCGCCAATTCAAACGAACACGATGAAACCGGATATACCACGGAGGATCCGCATTTAAGAAAAGAGATGGTGGATAAAAGGTTGAGGAAGTACGAAACAGCTAAGAAGTCGGGCAATCTCCCGAGGGCTGAGTTTTATGGAGATGAAGGTGCGGAGGTGGGAATAATAGGTATGGGCGCAACCTTGGGTCCCATACTTGAGGCTATGGAGCAGTTGAGGGAGGAGGGTATAAACGTAAAGTTTATGAGGATAAGGACACTCTGGCCCCTTTATGAGGACGAGCTCAACGAATTTATAAGAAACAGCGAGATCGTTTTTGTTGTGGAGATGAACGCAAGGGCGCAACTCCTTCATCTTATAAAGCAATTCACTACGGAACACGAAAAACTCCATTCAATAACCAAATACACAGGTAGGATGTTCCTTCCCGCGGAGATAAGGGAGGAGATAGTTAAGGTCATTCAAAGGGTTAAGGGATAAAGCGTTTAGAGATCATAAAGACCGACAAAAGGGGGGTAAAGAGGTGGGTTTTTAGTGGTTTTGGGTATATCATTTTTATGGTTTTGGTTTCCGTTATCCTCTTTTTTGCCTTTGTGGGTTTTGCGCTCTTTTCCGCCATAGTTCTCTCCGCCTTTTACAGACAAAACCTATACGATAGGGTTAAAAGGATGTTGGAGGCGGAAGAAAAGCTAAAAGAGCTTTCAAAAAAATACCAAGAGCTTCAGGTGAAGGTTGAGAAACTGTCATACGCCCTAGGTGAGGGTGTTCAGGGTCCAAAGGTTGAGGGGGGCCCCCCTTCCCTTCCGATCTTCGTTGAAGATTGCGATGTACCTTGCGCCCTACCCGCCTCAGGTCCTATAGTCAGGGGTGTGGATAAAGGGATCCACACGGGGCTTGATATATCCGTTCCGGAATCCACGTTCGTTTTTTCAACCGCAAGGGGCATAGTGAAAAAAGTGGGGTACAACGAGGATTTAGGGATATTCATTAGGATCTCGCACGATAAGGGTTACGAAACGGTTTATGGGCACCTTTCAAAGGCTTTCGTCAAGGAGGGGGATACGGTGAAGACGGGTCAGTTAATAGGGCTTTCGGGAAGAACGGGAAAAACCACTGGACCGCACATACATTACGAGGTTTTAAAGGACGGGAAGCACATAGACCCGGTTTTAACCCTACCTTGAAGATCCCGAAGGAGATAATTTCGGAGTTTGAGATAAAGGTGAAGGGTGTGGTCGATGGGTTTTATTCTGGAAAACAGAGGAGTAGAACCTTCGGAAGTTCCCCGGAATTTGCGGGGCATAGGCCGTATTATGAGGGGGATGATATAAGGAGGGTGGATTGGAAGGCATTTGCAAGGAGGGGGAGGTTATTCTTAAAGCAGTTTTCAAACGAATCGGAGATCCCGGTGATAGTTCTATTTGACAATACAAAATCCATGGGACTCTTTAATAAGGATGAGAGGGCACAGGTTGTTGTGGGTATGGTTATGTTCGCCGCAAACAGGTTGAATTATAGGTTTTCATTGGTAAAATTTTCCGGGGAAATTATCCCACCGGGTAAAGGCGTAAATCACCTCCTTAGATGTTATTACGAGACGAAGGGAAAGGGAAAGGGGAGTTTCCGTGAAGCGGTTTATAATATCGTCTCCCGTTTCAGAAAAAGATCCCTACTTGTCCTTATTTCGGACCTTGAGTTTGATTGGGATGAACTTCAGGGAGGTTTGGGTATTCTCCTAAAATTTCACGACCTCGTTGTTTTCCATATATTGAGCGGGGAAGAGTGGAATTTTCGCCTGGAGGGTAAGATTTTAGTGGATGCGGAAAGTGGTAAAAGGGTACAAATTTCCCCAAATTCCGCGCCCTTTTATAGGGGTGTGATAAGAAAATGGGCTGAAGGAATAAGGAACTTCGTTTTGCAAAGGAACGGCAGATACTCCCTAATATTTTCGGACACACCAATAGAATCCGAGGCGAAGAAGGTCATGGAGACGTTGGAGGTAATTTAAAGTTCCTTACAACTCCTAAGGGTCTATGGGATGTTATTATGAAGGACTTTCCCTTCTTCCTCAGATCCTCAATTATCTCCCAAAGGATCTTGCTCGCCTTTTCGTCAAGGTGCGCGAAGGGCTCGTCCAACGCTATAACAGGTGCGGGGGATGAAAGCGCCCTAACTATTTGAACTTTCCGGTTGTTTCCGGTTGAGATTTCCCTAAAGGTTTTATCCAATATATCCAAAAGTCCAAAGGCATCTAACAATTCCTTGAAGATCGGGAAAGGGCTAAGCTCAAAGTACCTACCCACCGTTATATCCGTCCTTATAGTTTCCGCAAAGGCAATGGAAATATACTTAACCCTCTCTATAGGCGTAAGGTCAAGGATGTTCTTTGATAAAACCCTTATTTCACCCCTCAAAACTGAGATCCCCAAAAACGCCTTCAGTAGGGTGGTCTTTCCAACTCCGTTTTCACCGTAAATGTTCAAGATCTCTCCAAAATCCAAAGAAAACTCTATTCCCCTTATTATGGGCTTACCGTACCCCACATCGCAACTCTTGATCTCCACCAGCATACTCACCTTCCCAAAAGGTAAAGATAGTAATCCTCAACCCTTTTTGCTATATTCTCCCAAGAGTACTCTTGGGCGGTTTTTAGCCCATTTTCTATTAGCTTTTTCCTCAAATTTTCGTCCGTTAAAACTTTTATTATTTTGTTTGCCAAATCAACCTCGTTTTCTGGCTCACACAGAAGCCCATTTTCCCCATCCCTCACAACGTAACGGTAACCCTCGTTCCTCGATGCAACCACGGGAACACCAGAGGCCATAGCTTCAAGGAGAACCATACCGAAGCTCTCGGATCTCGTAGCCGGAGAAACGAAAACATCCGCAGAAACGTAATATCTAGGAAGAACATCCCCATCCACCGCCCCCTCAAACAAAACCCTTTCCCTTATTTCATCCGGAACCATGGACTTATAGTACCCGAGAAGGGGGCCAGAACCCACCACCACAAGCCTCGCATCGGGAACCTTTGAGAGTATTATAGGCATCGCCATTATCAGGAACTTTAAACCTTTTCTCGGCTCTGGCCTTCCGACAAATAGGATATTTTTATGCCCCATAAGGTGCTTTAGGGGTTTATTTTGGGGATTGAACCTTTGAAGGGATACGCCGTTTGGAATTATCCTATGATCTACCTCCCCAAAGTGCTTTATTATGGGTTCTATGGCTGCGGGTGAAACTGCTATGAATCCCTTTATCCTTGAAAGGTATCCCCTTATGTATGGCTTTAGTGTTTCCGTTAAGAGGCTCCTTTTATAAGCTGCGTGGAAGGTTATGACGTTTATGGACTGGGAGTATTTTAGGGATAGAAGGGGTAGGGTCGGGGCAACCTGACCGTGTATATGAACTATATCAAAATGATTCTCCCTGAAGAATTTCTTTACCAAGAAGGTTATCCTTGGTGAGAAGGCGACGGGAGCTATTGAACCGTTTATCGGTATTTTTATGGGGAATCCAACCCTATGTACATAAGGTGGATCCTCAAAGTTTATCTTCTCCCTGAAGTTCGTTGTTAAAATGTAGGTTTCCCAACCGAGCTTTCTAAGACTTATAGAAAGCTGATGTATATGCTCTGAGATCCCACCGGGATAAGGGTAATATACATCGCTTACAAAAAGCACCCTCCCCTTCATAAACCAATGTCTTCCTTTAACTGTTCTATAAGCTTTCCAAAGCCCGTCTCTCTAAGCCTGTCGGATATCATAAAGGAGATAAGCATAAAAAATGTTCCAAGTCCCATCATGAGGGCGGTTGCAAAGGTTGGAATAACCCTCTTAGGCCAAACCCTCTTTTCCATACTCATAGGTTCCGAGGCGGGCTGTATTATCGGATTATCCTTCTTCTCCAATATCTTTGCCTTCTCGTATTCCGCATATACGGTCTTATAAACTTCGGAAAGTATAATGAGCCTTATTTTATACTCGTAAGCCTTCCTGAGATTCTCGGGTAAATAGGAAAATTTCTGCGAAAGATTTGACCTTAGTGCATCCAACTCCTTCTTCAACATACTTACATCTGGTATCTTTTCCGAGAATACCGCGCTCAAAGTTGAAATTTCAACCTCCTTTTGGGCAATGTTTTTAACCATCTCCGCAATACCCGGGGCAAGAATATCCTCGGCGGATAAGACAAAGATCTTTTCCCTCCTCTCAAATGCGGTTATACTATCCCCCAGAATTTTCAAAGAATCCTCAATTTCCTTTATCCTCCTTTCCAAAAACCTCCTAAGCTCCCTACCTTTCGCATTTAACGTCAAGTTAGCCTTTTCGTTTAAGAACAAAACGTATTTCTTTGCGAGGTCTTCAGCCCTATTTTTATCAACATCCCTGACCTTAAGGGCGAAGGAACCGCTCGGAAGGGGTTCTATTTGGAACTTTGAATCCATAAGCTTAACCGCCCCATCTATATCCTTCTCTCCGAATACTTCCAAAAGGTTAAATTTCTCTATGAATTCCCTCTTGAAGTTATATGAGCTTGCTATATCTATGAAGATCTGGGCGGGTGAGGACATACCCCCCCTCGTGAGCTGGTAGAAAAGTATGGCTTGGGATTGCATTTGGTTTATGTCCTCAAGGGAAGGAACCAAGATTACAGAGCTTTCATATACGGGCTTTGCTATAAAGGATGAAATTAGCAAGCTCGCCAAACTTCCAACAAACGAAAAATAAAAAATCCACCTTATCTTCCTAAAATACCCAAGCATTCTAAATTTTAAAATCCTCCTCCTTTAGCCCCACGTTTATTTTAACATCCATAAATTTCACCGACCTTATCGCCCGGTCCCTTTCATCGTAATCCACTATCATAACGGGTAGGAAACTTTCCGCGTTTATCCAGTACTTGGAATATACCGCCCCGTAGTTTTCCTCCCTTTTTAAGGGAACTTTTATTATATAAACCTTCCTACCAAAAAGGGTTCCCTCGGATATAAGCTCCGCGCTTTTTACCCTATTCGCAAAGTATATTATATGGCTCTCGTATATCCTGTGTCCCACCGCAGATCTAACCCTGTTGTCGTCTGGGGATAAAGTCGCTTTCAGCACACCCTTTTTTGCCCTAACCTTTTTGGTTCCAGGATCATACACCGCTATTCCACCCTTACTCTCACCCTCCAACACCTCCATATATACCCATCCATCCCTGTACTTCTGGAGGTAGAGCTTGTATTCCTCCTTCCCATCCTTTTTCCTCACCTTCGATTCCATCTTTGCGGTATAGTCCCTTATGTTTGCGGATGCGGATCTTAAATTTTTAACTATATCCTCCGCCGTTATGGAAATTAAGAACAGCATCATACGGAAATTTTAAAGGGGGAAAACTTCAAGCATAAAATATACACCTTATGCAAATCTCGAGGGTTTATAGGCATGATGTGATAATACTCGGAGCTGGACTTGCGGGTTTGAGGGCTGCGGTGGAGATAGGGAGGAAGTTCGGGGATAGGGTGGATGTTGGAATAGTTTCAAAGGTGCAACTTATGAGGGCGCACTCCGTATGCGCCGAGGGTGGGACCGCTGCGGTTTTAAGGCCCGAGGAGGGAGATTCCTTTGAACTCCACGCTTGGGATACAATAAAGGGTTCCGATTTTCTTGCGGATCAGGATGCGGTTTTCCGCTTCGTCAAGCTTATGCCTTATGAAATATTACTTTTGGAACACTGGGGAATACCCTGGGCTAGGAGGAAGGATGGGAAAATAGCCGCGAGGGCTTTTGGGGGACAGAGCTTTGTAAGGACAAATTTCGCTCAGGATAAAACCGGCTTCTTTGAAATGCAAACATTATACGACACCCTCCAAAGGTTTACGAACTACAAGAGGTACGACGAATTCTTTGCAACATCAATCATAGTTAAAAACAATAAGTTTGCGGGCTTAACCGCCATAGACCTTGTAAATGGAGAATTTGTTTTATTTATTGGTAAGGCCCTGATAATAGCGACGGGTGGCGCCGGGAGGCTATATAGGTTTACGACATATTCCCATTCCGTCACGGGCGACGGTCTTGCGATGGCATTTAGGGCGGGATTGCCCTTAAAGGATATGGAGTTTATTCAGTTCCACCCCACGGGTTTGGTACCTTCCGGAATTTTGATAACGGAGGGTGCGAGGGGTGAGGGCGGATATCTGAGGAACAGGTTCGGGGAGAGGTTTATGGAGAGGTACGCCCCAAAAATGATGGAGCTGGCTCCCAGGGATATAGTCTCCAGATCAATAATGACGGAAATAGAGGAGGGTAGGGGCTTTGAGGGTCCCGAGGGTCTTGATTATGTGCATCTAGATCTTACGCATCTTGGTGAGGAAAAGATCAACGAGAGATTACCTATGATAAGGGAGCTTGCGATAAAGTTTGCGGGGGTTGATCCTGTCAAGGAACCCATACCGATAAGGCCCGTTGCCCACTATTCAATGGGTGGGATACATACGGACATTGATGGCAGAACCCCAGTTGAGAATATTTTTGCCGCGGGTGAGGCTGCCTGCGTATCCATACATGGGGCAAATAGGCTCGGTTCCAACTCTACCGCGGAATGCCTAGTTTGGGGAAGGATTACGGGTGAGCTTTCCGCAGAATACGCTCTAAGCCACGAGTTTATGTTTAGGGAAAATGAGGTCCTTGAGGATGCAGAAAAAGAGGCGAAGAGGATAGAGGGGATATTGAACAAGAACGGGAAAGAGAATCCTTACGAGATAAGGAACGAGCTTAGGAAGATTATGGATACGCACGTTGGGGTTTTCAGGACCGGTGAAAAGCTTGAGGAAGCCCTGAGGATAGTAAGGAACTTGAAGGAGAGATTTAAGGACATAAGAATTGTGGATAAGGATCTTAGATGGAATACCGATTTAGTAAGTGCCCTTGAAACGGAAAATATGCTTGACCTTGCTGAGATCGTGATCCTCGGGGCACTGATGAGGGAGGAGAGTAGGGGTTCCCACTTCAGGAGGGATTTCCCATATAGGGATGATGAAAGATTTTTGAAGCATACCCTTGCCTACAGGAACGAGGATGGAAGCGTAAGAATAGATTACATACCCGTAAATATCACATACTGGAAGCCCGTTGAGAGAAAGTATTAGTTGTTAAAAGCACTATTTTGGACTTTAGCCTCCAGGCTATCAATACAATTTTTCTCTTTTTTGAGGGTCGTAATTCTTGCCAGGATATTGACGCCTTATGATTTTGGAATATCCGCGAGTACCTTCATAGCGTATCAGCTTTTGGAAATGCTCACCTTCACGGGATTCACCACAGCCTTAACCGCATACAAGGGGGAATTCAGGGAAGGATATCCCACCCTCTTCTGGACGAGCCTATTAAGGGGGATCATACTTTTTTTTCTACTCTTTCTCTTCTCGGACAGCATAGGGGCTTTTTTTAAGGACTCGAACGTATCCTTCGCCATCAAGGTGGTTGCAATATCCTTCATACCATCATCCATCACCAATCCAATTTTCATAGTTGAGGCGAACAGGTTCTTTAGGTTTGAGAAGATCTTTATCCTTGAGTTTTCGGAAGCTCTGATAAACACGGTTTTTGCAATATTTTTGGGGCTTTATTTTAGGGATTTTAGGGCGATGATATATTCCTTCTTGATAGGCGCCTTCGCCAAAATGTTCATATCATACATCCTGCGCCCATATATTCCGAGTTTATCTTTTAGCTTTCTTTGGCTTAAAAGGATGCTCTCCTTCGGGATTTGGGTAAACCTCACCTTCGTCTTAAACTTCCTTTTAAGGTATGCGGATAGGACTTTGGTTGGAAAGTTTTCCGGACAACACTCGTTGGGAATATATTCTAATGCCCAGAATCTAGCCTTTTTGGTTGCCCCCCAACTTAGCTCTATGATATCAAGGGTACTTTTCCCTTATTTTGTTGTTTCCGACGTTAAGGAAACCGAAAAAGCTTTTTTGTCTTATATGAGGGCCTCCCTTTTTGTGGGTTTGCTCTTCTTTGCCCCTATGTTCTTTTGGAGCGATGGGGTAATAAGGATAGCTTTGGGAGAAAAATGGATGGATGCGGTGGAAATTCTAAAACCCCTATCCATAGCCTCCATCCTTTCAATAATCTCAAACACCATAAGCCCATTGTCGCAGGGAAAGGGAAAGCCCAATTTGGACGTTTACCGCCTTGCGGTTATTCCTTTGGTTTTCTTACTCCTTTCCCTCCTTAACCCAAGAAGCCCCATATGGGTCTCCTGGTGCCTCTCCTTCGGATACTTAGCTTCCATCCCCATATGGTACTTGGGTGTTTCCTCACTTGGCATAAGACCCTCCCGGATATTTCTATCTTTAATTCCCTTAATTTCCTCCGTTTTCTTCCCTTTCCTTTTCCCGGAAGGTATATTGAGGGTTTTGGTTTCCATCCTTTCCTACACCCTGACTGAGATTTTTCTTTTCAAGGGAATGGGTATATTTGAGGTTTTCAGACTAAAAATTCCCAACCCCAAGCTCCCTTAAAACCTCCCCCTTATCCATACCCAAATACTTTATCCCAGCCCTTCCGAACTTCAAAAGCGCAAAACCCTTAATAATCCTCTCGTCCCCCAATACTTCCCCCTTTTCCAGAATCCTTATGATACTCTCCGCCTCCTTCCTTGCCCTATCTTTATCCCTGTACCTCTTGGACAGGTAGTATTCCAGCGATCTTTCCATGCCTTTTGGAAACTCAAATTTGCCAAAGCCCACCCTGCTTATAACAAATTCCCTCAGGGCCATTTTTAGTATATTTGCCCTAACGAAACCTATCCCCTTTATTCCCCCCAAGGGTGCGAATTCCAAATTTAATCCGAATTTATAAGAGTGCATAACCCTTAAAATGTCCTCGTCGGTTATGATGATATAACCGTTTTCCCTTAAAGTTAAAAGTGCCCTTGCGAGGTGGTAAACGTCGGTGTGTGAAAAACCCAGCTCACCCGGAGGGTTTGATATGTTCGGATAAAATATGAGCTTCCCGTTTATGTACATCCAAAGTTCGTCTGAGCCATCATCCGGAAAATCAAATTCGTAATACCTCCACTTAAATTCCCATTTTAGGTTGTAGATATTATCCTTCAAAAAGCTTTTAAGCGAATCCTTTATTTTCTTCATATAAAACAGGGGCCTTATACTTAGGAAGAGCTCCACTTCCCCCTCCAACCTCCTTTTCATCTCCGCGTAAGCCAAAGGCGATATTGAGCCTTCCAAAAGTACCTTGCCGATCTCCGTAAGTTTCCCATCCTCAACGAAACCCTTACTCTCAAGGTAATCGTATATATTATCAAGGATATAAGGTGGGACCTTTTTAACCGAAGGAACGTTTAATAGAAATGACCTCCAATTCCTCCCCGCAAATTTCACCGCCCCTAGTATCATAAGGGATATAAGAGAAGAGATCCCCCAATACTCCATAGGGTCAAAGGTAAAGTTCTCCGAGGATAAAAATGGTTGCAACTTTTCAAAGGCTTCTTTAAATCCCTTAAACTCGTTGAAAACGTATATCTCCGCATACCCTTTATCCCTCAATCCGTATCTACCCGCCCTCCCCTTCATCTGGAAAATATCAAGAACGTCGGGATAGAACTTCCCCCTAAAGCCCCGTACAAAGATGATCACCCTATCCGCCGGTAGATTAACACCGTAAGCCAAAGTTTGGGTTGCTATCAGAACCTTTAGCTCCCCATTTCTAAAAGAATCCTCTATCTTTTCCCTCTCCTCAAGGGGTATATCCGCGTTATGGAACGCGACAAAATCGCCGAATCTTACGGGAACAAAGGGTAAAGTTTCGTTTAAAATAGGATATCCTTCGTTTGATAACTTTTCCAATACCGAGTATCCGAGTTCCTTTTTATGGACGAAAACAATTGTCTTTTCGTCCTCTGGCAAACCCTTAATTCTATTTACTATAAAATCCGGCAACTTGTCCCCCCTAAGCCTTAGGTGATGAGTCTTTTCCTCAACGGGAACAGGCCTATAATTTGATTCTATTAAAACCTCCGCCCCAAGCAAGTTCGCCAAATCTTCCGGTTTGGGAACAGTGGCGGAAAGGGACAAAATAGGGAAAAGATTCCTGTAATTTAAATGCCCGAAGATTTCTTCAATTACCACTCCCCTTTCCTTATAAATGTGATGTATCTCGTCTATTACGAGGGGAGCTTTTACCCAACTTTTGTTTGTCCTCAAACCGTTTGCTAAACTCTCGTAAGTGCAAACCGTTATATCCCTATCCTCCAAAATTTCCTCAAATACGTCCCCGGTCCTAAGCCCCACCTTGTCCTTACCGAATACCCTAACGAAAGTTTGGTATATTTCGTTCGCAAGCGCCCTCGTTGGCACCGCGTATGTCCCCCTGCCCCCTATAAAGAGCATTGCGACCCCCGTCTTACCGGAAGATGTTGGCGCAACAACTAAGACGTTCTTCCCCGCATCCTCCAAAAGGTAAAACCTGTAAAATACGAACTGTAATGGGTTCAACCTCTCAAAGGGGAAACCCTCTAAACGCGGGTTTTCCATTTTAAATTTCCCAACACCCGAATCCATCTCCACCAAAACCTCATCATCTCTTACCTCCAAGATCTTTACCGTTTTCAAGACAAAGATGAAATTTTAAATTTGGAAATTTTTCTCCTTTATTATTTCCAACCAATGGGAGCCCGGTATATTGACATAGAAGGTGATACAGTTGAAGAGGCGCTTGAAAATTTCCTAAAGGAGCACTCAAAGGAAATATCGGAAATAAGGTATAAGGTTTTGAGACTGCCTGTGGGCAGGCAAAAGGCGAAGGTTAGGATATTTCTTGACACGGAAGACTTTGACATCCTTGACGAGATAGCGAGGGAGTTTTTGCACAGGCTCGGGGTGAAGGGAAGCGTTGACATAGATGTGGATGAGGAAGGAAATTATTACGTGAACTTTGATATCCAGGATCTTGACAGCACCCTAATAGGGAACAGGGGAAGGATCTTGCGGGAGCTCAACTATATCCTAAAGGCAATAGTGAACAAAAGGAAGAGGACGATAAGGGTGAATTTTGATATAGCGCGATATATGAGGAGGAGGATAGGGAGGGCGATAAACAAGGCGAAGGCCCTGATACAACTTATGCAACAGCAGGGGAAAAACAAGATCGTATATGACGCCCCAATAATGCCGGAAGAGGCGGAACAGGTGAGGAGGTACCTTAGGAATCTGGGCTATACACTTGAGAGGTTGAAGATAAAGGAAAAGGGGATAAGGTCAAACACTGGAGAACCCGTATATATTATAAAACCTATCAGTAAGTGAGGGAATTTACAAAATCCGCGGTAATTCTTGGAACGATCTTAAGCGTACTTTTGGGGATATTAAACGCTTACCTCATCTATACCCGCCGCAGTCGGAGCTTTAGACCTTTTTCCTTATTCCATAAAAAGGTACCATTCTTGAAGCGAACATAGTCCAAACCATAGCATCTGCGGGAGAATCCTTAGCCGCCGCCATAGCTTTCACCCTACCCGCCTTTTTTATCCTTTCCATAAACATCCATCCGTATTCCCTTGGGCTTTTGGTCTTAATGGGGGGAAGTTTGGGGATAATTGCGGGGATGACTTTTAGGAAGGATTTGGTTGAAGACTAAATCTTGCGCTTTGGTTTTAAAGAGTAAAGAAACGGAGGAGGAAAAGCTTGTAATACTTGGTGCCTTAGTTGGGGGAATAATAAGGTCCCTTCAGGTTTTTGGAATTTTGGCATCCTCGTATTTTTCAAACTTCTTTGGGAAGGTTTTATCCCTTGAGCTTTCCCCCGCGGTTGTGGGAGGATTTTATCTTGGTGGG
>JBMSAP010000031.1:0-4199 GCA_049414445.1 Candidatus Caldipriscus sp.
GAGGAGACCGCGGACGTTATAATGCTTTACGCATACAATTTTCCAACCTTCGTCCTTGACGAATACACCCTAAGGTGGTTTGGAAGGTTTTTCGGCTTTTCGCCAAAAAAGGGGGAAATCAGGGGAATTTTGCACTTTGACGATTTATTTTACCTAAGGGAGATGCACGCTTTAATTGATGAACTTGGAAAGAGATTTTGCAAAAAGGAGCCGTTATGTGGAAATTGTCCCTTAAGGGTTAAATGTTCCTTTGCGAGAAAATAAAAAAGGGGGGCGGGTTTTCACCCACCCCCCAG
This sequence comes from Candidatus Caldipriscus sp., assembly GCA_049414445.1. GTDB lineage: Bacteria > Hydrothermota > Hydrothermia > LBFQ01 > LBFQ01 > Caldipriscus. Next base: position 297 of record JBMSAP010000031.1, read on the forward strand.
AGGTTTTAAGGGTCTTTTACCTGATCACCACCTTCTCCCTCAAAACCTTTCCACCCGAGATAACCTCAACAAAATACACGCCCCTTGAAAGCTCAAGCTTAACCTCGTCCTTACCCTTTATGGACTTAACCATAACCCCCCTCACATTATAAACCTTCACCTCAAACTCTCCAGATCCGCTAACCTTTATCCCACCTTTGTATGGCGTTATAATACCACTTACAGGTTTGCAGGATTCGGAGATTCCAAGCTCATTATCGTCGGATAATGGACAGGGAGCGGTAACAGTGGGGGTTGGGGATGTAACGGTTGGAGATGGAGATCTAACTGTGGGGCTTACAGAACGAACGGAAGGAGAAGGTGTTCTTACCGTTACTGAAGGTGTTGTTACCGTTGGGGTTACATTTCTAACTATTCCACACGAACCTATATCTCCGTTTGCATCAGTCTTGATGAGGAAAACATCATAACTGCCCGCACCGAAGGAATTTGTCCAACCAGCCAAGATATATCCACCGTCGGATGTCTGTTGAACAGAATAAGCCCCATCAGTATTTGTTCCCCCGTAAGTTTTAAACCATTGTACGTTTCCGTTCATGTCGATCTTCATAAGGTAAGCATCATCCATGCCTGCACCAAAGGATTCCTGCTCACCCGTTATAATATATCCACCGTCTGGTGTCTGTAGAACGAAAGCAGGATCATCCCTAGCTCCTCCCCCGTAAGTTTTAGCCCATTGTAAGTTTCCGTTTGCATCAGTCTTGATAAGCAACATATCCCTACTGCCCGCACCGAAGGAGTATGTATAACCCGCCACTATGTATCCGCCGTCGGATGTCTGTAGAACCATATAGACACTATCACCACTCGTCCCCCCGTAAGTTCTAACCCATTGTACGTTCCCATACGCGTCAATCTTGACGAGAATAATATCACCATTTCCCGCACCGAAGGACCATGTAGTACCCGCCACTATATATCCACCGTCGGATGTCTGTTGAACGGATTCAACCCAATCAGTATTCGTTCCCCCGTAAGTTTTAGCGAATCTTACCTGGGCGTAAGCGTCCTGAGTGAATAGGGCGATGAGGGACACACTTAAGGGGGCTAACATTAACCCCCTGCTCCATAGCGCGATAGTGCGTAAAAGGTTCCCTTTCATGGTACTGATATTATAACGCTGTCCAATTCCCCTGTTGCCCCCTTAAAATACCCAAACTATGCAAAGGGTTAGTCCCACGAGGATGAATCTTTTGGCGAGAAAGAAGCAGTTGGTGATAGCAAAGCAGGGTGCGGATCTTCTGAGGAAAAAGAGGGCGATAGGGGTACTTTCCTTAGCTTTAGGATACGACGTTCCCAAAGCTCTGATATTCGCGGCTTTATCAATAGGATCCCCGAACTTAAGGTGGGGAACCTTATCAAAAGCTCAAGGGAAGGGGGATATTCCCTTATCGAAAGGCTAATATATAAGATACTTAAGAGGCTTGGGAGTGAAATAATTAGGGAAAGTGGGCGATACAATGCGATAATAAACTCAGCTAATCTTTATTACGCAGGGCCTCGCTCAGACCGGGGATCTCCTTATCCCCAACGGGTACGATAATGCTTGAACCCTTGAGATCATCCCCTATGGGCTCGTATCTTCCCCCAAGATGCTGTGCCAAGAAGACCTCCGCAACCGCAAAGAAAGCCAACCTGTTCTCGGGTCGGACAAAGCCGTGCCCCTCATCCGGGAAAAGAACATAAGTGACGGGGATATTTTTCGCTTGCATCGTTTGGACGATCTGGTCGGATTCCGACTGTTTTACCCTCGGGTCGTTGGCCCCTTGACCGATCAAGAGAGGTTTGCGGATCCGATCAACATAAGTTAAAGGCGAACGCGAGAGGAGGAATTGTCGCCCTTCTTCGGTGGTATGATCTCCTACACGTTTCTTAAATAGCTCTATTATAGGAGCCCAATAGGGCGGAAAAGAATTCAGCAAAGTGACGAGATTGGAAGGACCACATATATCCACCCCACATGCGAAGAGCTCGGGTGTGAACGTCAACCCTACCAAAGTCGCATAGCCCCCGTAGCTACCACCCATTATCGCAATTCTATTAGGATCGGCGATCTTCTCGGATATGGCCCACTGTACAGCGTCCACAAGGTCATCGTGCATCTTACCTCCCCACTCCCTATCTCCCGCGTTTATGAACTTTTTACCAAAGCCCGTAGAACCTCGGAAGTTGACGTTCAAGACTGCGTAACCGCGATTGGCTAACCATTGGCGAACGGGCTCATAACCCCACCTATCGCGCTCCCACGGACCGCCATGTACCAAGAGTACCATCGGCAGGGGCTGAGAAGGCCGGCCATCCCCATCGGGATCGGACCATACCGGCAGTGTTACGTAGCTCACGAGCGTCAGGCCGTCGCGCGCAGGGATAAATACGGGATAGGTCTTCGCCAGCGGAATCCCCTCAAGGGCTTTTTGGTTAGTAAAAAGAAATCTCGCCTGTTTCTGTGAGCGATTATATAGATAGTACCGTATTGGACCGTTATCAACTTTGTAGGCAACGACCCAAAACCGATCATCGAGGGTGCGGCTGACGATCTCAATATCACCGTCGGCTACCGTTTGCAAGTACTCAAAATCGTCGGCGAGCGTAGTGTCCAGCACATGCCAGTGCTTGCGCTCATAGGTAAATGCGACCGCTTGAACAGTGCGCTCCGTGGGATGGATGAGGACATCGGAGACGTCCGCTTTAGGAGTCTCAAAGAGTACTTGCTGAGAACCGCTCTCAAGATCTATGGCTAAGAGGGCTGATGTATCCCTCCCTCGGCTGTCAAACATATATAGAATCTTTCCCGACTTATCAAATCCCACGGGTGCGGTGGTGAGCGAGTCTTCTTGGCTGATCTTGGTAAAGAGTTCCCAGCGACCGTTGAATGCCTTCAGCATCTCCATGCCTCCGTCGGCGGTGAAGCGTATGGCGAAGCGCACGTTGTACGTATCGTCGCTTAGAAAATCAAAGAAATTCTCAGTGTTCTCCACAATCAAGGTGAGCTCACCGGTTTCAATGTTGAGGCGATAGACGTCGTGCAGGCGAGCGTCTCGGCTGTTGAGCCCAATGAGGATCTCCGAAGGGAACTTATGGCTGATGTTGTAGATCCGAGCTTGCACGCCTGTTAAAGGGGTCAGTTCCTGCACACGGCCGTTTGAGATATCTACGCTGTAGATTCTCCAGTTCTCGTCGCCATCCCTGTCTTGGATGTACAATATGTGTTTATTAGTGTATGCCCAGAAATATTCTAGGATACCACGCCTCGTGTCATGGGTGACGGGACGAGCTGCATCGGGGTCGTCCGCGGGTCCTACCCAGATGTTTAGCACACCATCAACGGGGGCTAGGAAAGCCAAATGCACCCCATCGGGGCTGAGACGTGGCAGGATCTTGTCCGGGTTACCAAAGAATACTTTCCTTGGAATGAGTGGTACCTCCATTTCTCACCTCCAATCAGCAATTTTACATTAGAACAATTGGCTTATTTCCTAAATCCTAAGTACCCTCTTTACTATGTGAAAATCCCCTATAAGACAAGTTGAAAGTTAAAGTTTCCCGATAATACTATACAAAAATCCAAAACTATACTACCGCCTGAAGTGTACCTTTCCCAAATCGCGAAAATAGTCCGCTCTCCGCAACTGTCCCACTTATAGCGAAAACAAAAATCCAAAACCCTTCCCGTTTAAAATACTACCTATGATCCTTTTCGTAAGCGTTATTAATTTGGAAGTTTCGGAAGTTTGGTTTCCCATAAACGAGAATCTAAGGCATCTAATAATGGTTTATGGTTTGAGGTCGGATAAGAAACTCTCGGGAAACGTTTCTTTATCAATAAGCATCAAGTCTCCTGGG
>JBMSAP010000032.1:0-3128 GCA_049414445.1 Candidatus Caldipriscus sp.
TTTCTATCCTAGTCAAGATAATATCATTATATACATTATCCCCCCCCTCTCGTAGAACATCCAAAACGACCCTGGGTATATGGTAATCCTCAACCTTCACGGATGCATCCAAACTAACATCTCTAACAAAGCCATTACGTACCCCAATACTCCCATCAAATAAAGCCACTACATCCACTCCTTCCTTCAATGCATCTTCAATGCTTACAAAATCCGTTCCTTTCATTTCATCCCCCTTACCAATTCCTCATACCTTGACTTTAACTCGGTTATACCAGTCCTTATCGTGGAACCTTTTCCAACTTCATACAAAGCAATTAATTCAGGGATACCCTCCCATACTTCAACATTCCACATACCGCTAACTTCCAAACTATCTAAACGCTCATCACTCAACACAGCATCGTATAAACCATTGGGTACCCAAAAACTCAGAAAATCCCGCACTTTCAACAGTTTAACAACAAGTAATCCTCTAATCCTCGTCTTTTGTCTCAACTTTACAAAAGGGAAATCCTTACGTTCCAACTCCGACATTACATAAAGAAATCTGTCTCGTTCCCGCTCATCATACGCCACATAAAACCATTTACAGCGCCATAACCACTTCATAGCGGGTCTTCCCTGGGTAATGTTCCACTTGTAAATGTAAAGGTAAATGCTCCTCATCAACAAGTATTATAAAGCCGTTCCTACACCTATCCCATCCTCTATATCCACCCCCATTTCCAAGCCTATAACAAAAAATAATCCAAACATCAAACACCCCCCCATTTCTTACACCTAACCCCACTCCTTTTCACGTTCCACAAAAACAAAATTCGGGGTTTAGACCTTTCGGTCTAAACCCCGAATTTTCAACGCTACCCAAAAGGTAGCGTTGAAAATCAAATTATGAATACTGGGATATGGCCATCAGGAACCTTATATCCAAACTTTCCAAGAAAATCACTAACTTTCCATTCAACCTTTTCTGGATGGTCATCAAGTTTTATGATACGGGATCTTTTCCAAAAATCCCGCATCTCTCCACGATCATCATAAACCGTCGGAATTCCATATCTCAAAGCCAAACCCGATCCAACGATAGTTAAAGCAAATTTCCCATTATCAATATCCATACCAGCGTTAATCACAGAAACTAACAAAGGATGCGACACGACTATTACACAGACCTTTTCCCACTCTTGCGAATGCTTATTCCGCATTATCCACACATACACACCCTCTAAATCCAAAGCATCCATTAGGTAATCTTTATTAACGATGTTCCCCATATTCCACCTCCCTTTTCTTTCGTTTCTGTTTCTTAAGCAAAATCAACCATAAATTCCACCCCAACCTATAAACACCCCCCTTTATCCACTTGTCATTATATCCCCGAAAATACCCACCTACTAACTTTCCACCACAAAATGGGCATTTATTCCTTTCCAAACTCAACAAAAACGACAAATCATCCCCAATTTCAAATTCTCCCGCATTTTCAAAACTTTCCCCATCCTTAACCTGTCCTTTCTTAAACATTACCTGATAAAATAGGTTCCACATCTCCTCATCCTTTGAAAAATACTTTGGACCCCAAATATTAGACTTACGAAAATGTTTCCACTCCGAAGGGTCAAGTTCAGACTGTAATCTCCACGTTGGGCGTGTAATGTAATAGACCATATGTTTTACCCGTTCCAAATCTCGTGCATATTGGTAATGAATATCCCTAACTCCTAGCTTCAGTTTTATTACCTCCTTAATGCGTTGCAATTTTTCCTCTGCCATGTATCCCCAGGGAATTAAAACGTTCAAATGTGGATAAAAAACTCCTTTGTCTCCCGCAAAATGCCACTGCCAACGACCATACAAAAATCCCTCATCTTGTAAAATTTTCCGAACAGTTGATGCCACATCACTTAACGCTTTTTTATTCTTCCATTGCTCCCGAACCTCCAGTGGCGAAGTGACTACTAAACCACCGACACTTCCCGCATTAAGCCACATCTGAAAAGCATAAAAAAGCGTCTCAACGTAGCGTTCTATGTGGAACAAACTTCCAGGTTCTCCACAATAAGGGCACCATTCCGCTTTACAGGGATGCTTTACCACATACTCCGTTTTACACCTATCACAAGTTTTCCGTCCGTAAGTTCCACACGCAAATTTCCTGTTATCGTCCCACGATTTCAATACACGTTTGATTTTCCATTTCTCCAGGGGGTGAAAACTTTTTTCTATCCTAGTCAAGATAATATCATTATATACATTATCCCCCCCCTCTCGTAAAACATCCAAAACGACCCTGGGTATATGGTAATCCTCAACCTTCACGGATGCATCTAAACCCACATCTCTAACAAAGCCATTACGTACCCCAATACTCCCATTAAATAAAGCCACTACATCCACTCCTTCCTTCAATGCATCTTCAATGCTTACAAAATCTGTTCCTTTCATTTCATCCCCCTTACCAATTCCTCATACCTTGACTTTAACTCGGTTATACCAGTCCTTATCGTGGAACCTTTTCCAACTTCATACAAAGCGATTAATTCAGGGATACCTTCCCATACTTCAACGTTCCACATACCGCTAACTTCCAAACTATCTAAACGCTTATCACTCAAGATAGCATCGTATAAAGCATTAGGTACCCAAAAATTCAGAAAATCCCGCACTTTCAACAGTTTAACGACAAGCAATCCCCTAATCTTCATTTTCTGCCTCAACTTCACGAAAGGGAACTCCTTACGTTCCAACTCCGACATTACATACATAAACTTGTCTCGCTCTCGCTCATCATATGCTACATAAAACCACTTACAACGCCATAACCACTTCATACTCGGTCTTCCCTGGGTAATGTTCCACTTGTAAATGTAAAGGTATATGCTCCTCATCAACAAGTATTATAAAGCCGATACTACACCTATACCATCCTCTATATCCACCCCTATTCTCAAACCTATAACAAAAGCAAATCCAAACATCAAACACCCCCCATTTCTTACACCTAACCCCACTCCTTTTCACGTTCCACAAAAACAGAAATTCAGGGTTTAGACCGAAAGGTCTAAACCCTGAATTTTCAACGCTACCCAAAAGGTAGCGTTGAAAATCAAATTATGAATACTGGG
>JBMSAP010000033.1:0-2350 GCA_049414445.1 Candidatus Caldipriscus sp.
CATTTTTTTAACTATGTTCGGCTCCCCCACCTTCCACCTTATGACCTCAAAACCCAACCCCTTCAAAACCCTCTCGGAAATTACGGATGTTGAAAAGTTTAAAACCGCTTTCCTTGGGATTTCAAAGTTCTTTGCGCAGGAATATAAAGCCAAGGCTGTGGTTTGCTCCTCGGAAAGCATCCCAAAACCCCTTATCCCACATATCACCCTATCCCCATCCGGATCAAAGCCAAAGGCGACGTCCGCTTTCCCTTCTTTCAATAGTTTATCCAAGATTTCAAACTTTTCCCTTGATGGTTCGGGGTTTTCGGGCAGGTCTCCCGAATATCTGAAAGTTATCACTTCCGCCCCAAGACTTTTGAATATTTCATCCACCCAGCCCGCGGTTGCACCATTCTGAAAATCCAAAGCCACCCTTAAACCAGAAAGGTCAAATTTTGGAAAATGGGCAAAATATATAGGAAACCCGTTTAACCTAAATACCCTTCCAAAATTTTCAAGATTTACATCTCTATCCAAGTTCTCTTGGATTCTCTTGACTTCTTCTTCCGAGCTTAGCTTATCCCCAAAGGCGAACTTTAGGGCATTCCATTCGGGGGGATTGTGGCTTGCGCTCACCATTATCCCACCATCAAGTTTAAGGATCCCAATAAGCCTAAGGAGGGCAGGTGTTGGAATTATATCAAAATCGTATACGTTGTTCCCAGTTGATATAAGGGTTCCTTCAACGAGGGCTTTTATCCAACCTCCGCTTTTCCTCGTATCCCTCCCCAAAGCCAAATTTCCGGAAAATAAAGAAGAGAAGGCGAGGGAGTACCTTATAACCTCCCCCGCCTCCAGCCCTTTGCCCACTATCCCCCTTAATCCAGATACGCTGAACTTTAGATCACTTTCCAAGCCTAATGGATGCCCTTACGGGTTGCGAGAAGGTCTTGGCTCTTCTGCCCTTTCCGTGCTCAACCATAACCTCGCCCTCAAACACCACCTCTCCCATTTCCCCTTTCATAGCCCTCATTACGATATCTTCGGCGGACATAAGGTTCTTGGTGTTGAGGGAGAGCTCCGCTATCTGTCCGACCTTAACTTCTATGTTGTACTTCTCGGATACTTCCGCAACATCCAAACCGCAAATTTTAACCGTCCCCTTGAGCCTCTTTATTGTGAAATCCCTCTTGTCGTTGTTCCTGACGTTTAAGACCAAGGATAGGGTGGGGGAACCCGCTTTAAAGCTCGAGGAGGTTTCCGTCATCTGATAGTTCATACAGCTCGCATTGAAGTTGAAGCTCTTGACGGAGAGGGCGAGCTTAGCCTCCTCAGTCTTACCCCTTGCCTTATCTTTAGCATAAACCGCCGATACCATAAAAGTGCCCAAAATTAGCAAAAGCGCCCTCTTCATAGTGCGGGTATTATAAAGCTGTCAAGCTTCCCTGTTGATTATGAAGTCCGCAATTTCTTCCAAGAATTTCCCCCTATCTCCAACAGCCTTTCTAAGGCTTTCCTTTGCCTCTTCTACCAACTTAAACATCATTTCCTCCGCCTTCTCCTTTCCCAATATCACCGCAGCGGATGCCTTGTTGAAATCCTTCCTCAGCTTCTTACCCACCTTTTCCTCCTCCCCATACGCATCCAATAGGTCATCCTTTATTTGAAAGGCTAAACCTATGTTTTTTCCAAATTTCCTAAAATATCCCTGCACCTCCCCATCCACATCCGAAGCTAAAACCCCAACCATAACGGATGCCTCTATGAGCTTTCCCGTCTTATGCGTATGTATGAAGAGCATATCTTCTAAGGTGGGTTTTTTTCTTGTGGATCTTATATCCGCCACCTGCCCCTCTATTACCCCCTTATAGCACAAAGCGTTAGTTATCTCCTTGAGGATCTTTATTTTCTTCTCGTCAGATAGGGAACCCCTGAGGGCGGTTTTGAAGGCGCAGGCAAAGAGGGCATCCCCAGCTAAAATTGCTATATCGTTTCCGAATACTTTATGTACCGTGGGTCTCCCCCTCCTGAAATCGTCGTTATCCATATCTGGCAGGTCGTCGTGAACTAAGGTGAAGGTGTGGATCATTTCTATTGCGCAGGCTTGGGGTAAAACTATCTTGGGGTCCAAACCCAAAATCTCTGCGGTTGCCAAAGTCAGGGTGGGCCTCAATCTTTTCCCTCCCGAGAAAACCGCATATCTCATCGCCTTATATAGTTCCTGAGGCTCCTCCTTTTCGCAGGGAAGGAAAACATCCAAAGCGGTGTTTATTATTTCAACGAACTTTTCCCACTTTTCCTTTGTCTCCTTAGAAAGCCCAATCAAGGGTCAAACCCCCGTAAGAACCTTCGGATGGGTATCTCTTGG
>JBMSAP010000034.1:0-4689 GCA_049414445.1 Candidatus Caldipriscus sp.
TCCCCCAGATATGATAGAGGTTAAAATACACCCTCAATCCGTAATACATGCCATGCTCGTTTTAAAGGACAATTCAATAAAGATCCACGCAAGCAAGCCAGATATGAGGATCCCAATACAGTACGCCATAACATACCCAGAAAGATTTGATTCCCAGGTTGAGGAGTTTGAATTCGGCAACCTTGAAATTTTGCCCGTTGATCGCGAAAAGTTTCCGGCATTAGATCTCGCATATAGGGCCCTAAGGTTGGGTGGCACTTACCCTGCGGTTTTAAATGCGGCGAACGAGGTGGCGGTTTATGCATTTTTGGAAGGGAAATTATCTTTTTATGGTATAACTGATATTGTGGAGAGGGTACTTGAGGAAAACCCGTTTAAAAACGCTAAAAGATTTGAGGATTATTTGGAGGCGGATACTTGGGCGAGGGAAAGGGCGAAGACACTTTTACCCCAAAATTAAGTTTTACCCCCTTATAATACCCGTCGAGGAGGTGAGATATGAAACGGGTCATCTTAACGGCACTAAGCATAAGTTTAATGCCCGTATTAGGATACGGGCAAAGCTTTCCGCCCGTTGATGCCGCTGTGGGTACCTGGATGATGCATCATGGATCGACTTCGCTGAGTGGATTACAGCTTCTAAGAGGTGCTGTGACGGGACCTCATGTTAAGTGTTCTTATTGGTTAGGTCATGGTGGCGAGGGTGATCCCGTAATTGCGGATATAAACGGTGATGGCTTAAATGAGATAGTGATAGTCGCTTGGGGGGGCTCGTACGTAAGTGCTTTTAGGGGTACGGATTGTTCCCTCTTGTGGAGTAGAGATATTGGCGGTACTGGTGGTGTTACGCCTGCAGTTGGGGAATTAAATCCATCAATTCCTGGTTTAGAGATAGCGGTTATGCTGGCCAATGGAAACCTGTACGCTTTAAGAGGAACTGATGGGGCAATATTGTGGAGCCGATATATAGGTGGAAGTTATAATATGTCTCCTCCTACGATTTTTGATGCTAACGGTGATGGTGTTGGCGAGGTATATGTTGTAGGAGACAATATATACGCTTTAAGGGGCACAGACGGTTCAATAATATGGTCATATCCTGCATCTGCAGGTGATGGTGCTTGGAAGTGGAGTTCCATTGCCATAGCTGATATAAACAACGATGGGCAATATGAGGTTGCAACGGTTGGCTACTCGGGGGGCAGTTGGAGAGTTTTAGTTTTGAGGGCTACCGATGGGGCTTTCTTGTGGAGTTATTTCGTTGGTTCTCAAGGAAATCCAGCGATTGCGGATCTTGATAACGATGGATATAAAGAGATAGTTGTTGCTACTGACAATGGTATGCTTTACGCTTTAAGACACAATGGAACCTTATATTGGAGCAGAAATATGGGTTATGGAGCCTATCCGGGTTTTATGAACTCACCCACAATAGCGGACCTAAATGGGGATGGATGGAAGGAGATCGTGTATGGGCATTATCAGTGGAATGGGAGTTGTTATAATCAATATGTTCACGTCTTGAGGGGTACAAACGGCAGTACAATATGGAGTTATTCTGGTCCTTGTAGCGGTTATCAAGTTCATGCAAGGAAAATAGCGGACATAGACAACGATGGGCAGATAGAGATAATATTAACTAGTATGAGTTATGGACCACCGCCGTATATAGTAGTGCTAAATGGAGCAACGGGAGCCGTTGAATGGACATATTCAGATTTACCCCTTGAGGGTTTATCAATAGGTGATGTTGATAACGACGGATGTGTGGAAATTGTAGCTACTACGCCGGACTGTTGTTATTTTGCTTCGTTTGTGGTTTTTGACTCTCCCACTCCAGTTTCCGGTTGTGGAATTCTTGGAGAGGATGAGGAACTAAAGGTTGAAGAGGATAGGAATATTGGAGGTGTATATCTACTTGTTTCTCCTGTGAAGGGAGGGGTAAATGTTGAGACTGGGAGGAGGGCGTTTGTTGAGATATACACGACGGATGGTAGGAAGGTGAAGGGGTTAGAGGTAGATAGGAGCGCCTTTGTTGAGTTGAAGAAAGGGACATACGTTTTCAGGGTTAAGGGGCATAACCTTTACAGGACGGTAATAGTTAAGTAAAAACTTGGGTGGGGGGATGAAAACATTCCCCTCACCCCCTTCTCAAAGTCTTCCATACAATTCCCCCTTATGCATAGAACCCATACTTGCGGTGAGATAGATTCATCTTTGGTTGGAAAAAGGGTTGTGGTTGCGGGTTGGGTGGTATCGCTTAGGGAAATTGGGAAGTTGAATTTTGTGGTGTTGAGGGATAGGTACGGTGAAGTTCAGGTGGTTTTTGAAGGGAAGGATGTTGATTTTGCCTTGGGTTATGTTTTGAAGGTTGAGGGGGAAGTTAGGAAAAGGCCCCCCGAGGGAATAAATCCAAAAATGAAGAGTGGGGAGGTTGAAATATACGCGGAAAGATGGGAGATTTTAAACGAGAGCAAACCCCTACCATTTCTACCGGAGGATAAAATAGATGTTCAAGAGGAGACGAGGCTCAAGCACAGGGTTATAGACCTCAGAAGGCCCAAGATGCAAAGGAACATGATCTTAAGGCACGAGATAACACTATTCATAAGGAACTATATGTCAAATTTGGGTTTTTTGGAGATGGAGACGCCGATATTGACGAAGAGCACACCGGAAGGAGCCAGGGACTTTTTGGTACCCTCAAGGCTTCATAAGGGGAAGTTTTATGCCCTACCACAATCCCCCCAGCTTTACAAGCAGGTACTTATGGCAAGTGGTTTTGATAAATACTTTCAGATAGCGAGGTGTTTTAGGGATGAGGATCTGAGGGCGGATAGGCAGTTTGAATTTACCCAGCTTGACGTTGAAATGTCCTTTGTTTCCGAAATTTGGGATGTTATAAACACTATAGAGCCTTTGGTTTTGGAGATCTTCAATAGGTTTGGGGGAGCAAATTTAAAAGGTCCCTTAACAGCAATATCCTACTTTGAGGCTATGGAAAGGTTCGGGTCCGATAAGCCAGACCTTAGGTATAACGTAGAGTTTGAGGATTGGACGGAGAAGGTGAAGAATTGGGGTGTTAGGGTTTTTGAAGGGGTTTCAAAGGTTAAGGCTTTAAGGCTTCCCGTACTACTTTCAAGGGGGCAGATAGAAAAACTTATGGAAAACTACAAGTTTATGTATTTCAAGGTAGAGAATGGGAAGGCATCTGGGAACTTGGCGAAGTTTTTAAGCGAAGAGGATATTATGGAGAATGAAGGCAGGACGGTTTTCATTTTTGGGGGGGATGGGATCGGATTTTTGGAGAATTTGGGGGAGTTTAGGGCTTTGGTTTGTAAGAATTTTTTGGAGAAGGATAGGGATTGGGCGGGGCTTTGGGTGGTGGATTTTCCACTGTTTTATTGGAACGAGGAGGAAAAGAGGCTTGAAAGCGCCCACCACATCTTCACATCACCCTATGAAGAAGATATAAAATACCTAGACGACATAGAGAAAGCTTTAAAAGAAAGGGATGAGAATGCCTTAAGGGAGCTTTCCCTAAAAGTTAGGGGGAAGCAGTACGACCTTGTGATAAACGGTATAGAGCTCGGTTCGGGTTCAATAAGGGTGCATAAGGCGGAACTTCAGAGGAGGCTTTTAAGGATCATAGGTTTAAGCGATTCAGAAATTGAGGATAGGTTTGGCTTTTTGATGTATGCGTTGGAGATGGGGGCTCCACCCCACGGGGGCATAGCCTTGGGTTTAGACAGGATAGTGGCGATGTGCGCCGGTGAGGATTCCATAAGGGATGTTATCCTTTTCCCTAAAACCGCAAGTGGCGTTGCCCTATTTGAAAATGCCCCAAGTGAGGTAAGCGAGGAACAACTTAAGGAACTTGGAATAAGGATTTATGAATAAGAAAAACTTGGCTATCCTTGGGGCATCGGGTTCCATAGGTAGGCAAACCTTGGATGTCGCAAGGCATTTAGGTTTAAATGTCGTAGCAATTTCCGTTCATGACAACACGGAATTTTTGCATAAGGTGGTTGAGGAGTTTAAAATAAAGAAGGTGGCAATAACGGGAAAGGCGGAACCACCGAAGGGGGTTGATGTTTATTACGGAAAGGAGGGTTTAATTGAAATTTCAACACTTCCCGAGGTTGATATCGTTGTTGTTGCAACCAACGGAATTATAGGGGTTTTCCCAACCATAGAAGCTTTAAAGAAGGGTAAGAGGGTGGCTTTGGCAAACAAAGAAACTTTGGTATCCTTCGGACCCTTCGTAAAGGAGGTTTTAAAGTTTGGGGAGCTTATACCCGTAGATTCCGAGCATTCCTCGGTTTTTCAGCTTTTTCAGGGGACGAAAAGGGAAGAAGTGAAGAAACTCGTACTGACCGCATCCGGGGGACCGTTTAGGAATTGGAGGAAGGAGGAAATTGAAAGGGCAAGGGTTGAGGATGCCCTGAAACACCCCACCTGGAAGATGGGAAAGAAGATAACCGTTGATTCCGCAACCTTGATGAATAAGGGGCTTGAGGTGATAGAGGCACACTTCCTTTTTGATATTCCCCCAGATATGATAGAGGTTAAAATACACCCTCAATCCGTAATACATGCCATGCTCGTTTTAAAGGACAATTCAATAAAGATCCACGCAAGCAAGCCAGATATGAGGATCCCAATACAGTACGCCATAACATACCCAGA
>JBMSAP010000035.1:0-2691 GCA_049414445.1 Candidatus Caldipriscus sp.
TCCATATGCCGCAAGGGGTGAAAGCTCCAAAAATGGGGTTCCGGGGTCTATAAGTTTCTCCACCCTTTCCCTCGCCAAAAGCTTACCCCTCTCCCTGTGAAGTTTTACCGCCTTCTCCTCCCTCTTATGTCTAACCTCCTCGAGGATCCTCTTGTACTCCTCCACCTTAGCCTTGTGAAACTCGTAATTTTCCTTGAATTCGGGCGAATTGGGATTTACCTTACTTTTTATTACCCCCATACTTCAGCTCTCTGAGCTTTTCAAGAACCTCCTTGGCATGCTTAGAGGGATTTACCTTTTTCCAAACGAGGGCGATTTTACCCTCAGGATCTATAAGGTATGTCATCCTCTTTGTAAAGAGCATCCCCTTCGCCTTATAAGCTTCTATTATCTTCCCCTCCTTATCCGCCAAGAGGTGAAAATTTAGCCCGTACTTGGTGCAAAACTCTTTATGGGACTTCTCGTCATCCCTGCTAACCCCCAGTATTACCGCATCCTCCCTCTCAAACTCCTCCCTCAATTGCTCAAAACCCTTCGCCTCCATCGTACAACCTGGAGTATCATCCTTGGGGTAAAAGTACAGTACCACCCATTTTCCCCTAAGATTCTCAAGCCTTATCGTATCCCCATCTTGATTTACTGCGGAGAACAAGGGTGCTATAATTCCAACTTCCAAAGCCATATTGGGTATTATACGGAAGTTTTGCTTTCCTTTAACTTCCTAATTGCCATCCTGAAAACCTCGGACCTATGTACGTAATCCCTAAACATATCAAAGGAAGCGCAGGCGGGGGAAAGGAGAACGGGCTCCCCATCCGAAGCCTCGTAAGCCTTAAAAACCGCATCAAACATATCCTTAGCCACAACAACCTCAACTATATCCGAAAAGGTATCATAAATCAATTTTGCGCTCTTCCCCATCGCTATGATCTTCTTAACCCTCTTCCTTACCTCATCCCTCAGGGATTCGAAGGTCAATCCCTTATTATCCCCTCCCATAATCAATATCACACTATCAAAGCCCCTAAGGGCGTATAATGTTGCGTGCGGGTTTGTCCCCTTTGAATCATCGTAAAATTCCACATTATTTACCCTATCAACGAACTCCACCCTACCTTTGAGCTTCTTGAGGCTTTCAAGGTCAAATTCTCTTACACCCAAGAAGAAAGCGGATAAAACCGCAAACATAAGGTTATAAATTGTCGTGGGATCCAGAAGATGGTTGGGAACCTTAAGCTTCCCAAAATCCCCATATATATACCCGTTTTCGTAATATGCGTCCGCCCCTTTTGAAAACATTGAAACTTTTAGAATCTTACCCCTTGCATAAATCCTGCAAACCTCAAAGTTTTCGTCGTCAAGGTTCAAGATGGAAACCCCTCTTTCGTCCATATTTTGGAAGATCTTGAGCTTATCCCTCAGGTAGTTTTCAAAGCTTAGGTGCCAATCAAGGTGGTCGGGGGATATGTTTGTTATAACCGCAACGTCGGGTTTAAACTCCCTTATATAATGGAGCTGAAAGCTCGAAATTTCCAAAACGAACGTACCTTCCTTAAAGGCGAGCTCGGAAACGGGATTCCCCCAATTCCCCCCTATGTGCGAACCCTTTATCAACAGATGGGTGAAGTAAGCGGTCGTGGATTTACCGTTTGTCCCCGTAATTGCTACGGTTTTCCCCCTCAAAAATTTCCAACCGATCTCTATCTCGGGAATTATCGGAATTTCCGACCTCTCAACCCTTGAAAGGATCCTGTTATGCGGTGGGATACCGGGTGAAGGTGATACAACATCGCACATGAGGATCCTGTAGGTATTCTCCCTCTCGTCCCCCTCTTTAAGATCCGATACGAAGGTTTTTATCCCCAACCTATCCGCCAAACCCTTCAGCGCCCTACCCGTCCTCCCAAATCCCAAAATCCCCAAATACCTACCCTCAAGCTTCATAAAAAGGGCGATTATACGAATGTTATCTTTATTTCCCTACCCTTAACCTCAACCTTAACGGGTTTTCCAGAGCATTCGGAGACGAAACCCTCAACGGCTCCTATTAATGGACTTAATGCTTTACCCTCATCACTATGCGCCTTCAAAAGAAAGGAATCCTTAACAAAAACCCTTATGCTTTCCCCTTCAACCGAACTCTCTATCTCCCCAAATCCAGCAGCATCAAAGAAAACACCTATAAGCTCAGCCAACCTTTGAATGTCAAGCCCTTCAAGATTTGAGTTTTCCTTGAAAGCCCTTGCTGCGGACCTTCCCGCCTCAACGGAACCCCTCCTTATCAAACCCGAAAAAGGACCTGCAACCTTCAAAATCTGAGAATAAACTTCAACCACAAAATCCTTGGGAAGTATAACCCCCTCCTCCCTAAGGAACTTTTCCACCTTCTCCTTCATTCTTCACCTCCTACTTATAAGCCCTTAGCATCTCCGCGAACTTTTCCTTGTTCTTCCTGAATTCCATAAAGAGGGGTCCGAGTTTCACGTTCGCATCCGCTATGAAAGCCACATAAAACCCCTCAACCTTACCAACCAATATTGCGTATTCCTCACCCGAGGTAAATACCAATTGGAAGTCTTTATCTTTAAACTCCCTTAGTACGTTTTCCATCATAGCGCTTGCGGAGGAAACCAAACCCGCGATTATTATTGGGTCCTGAATGCTTAAACTTCTTGATATACCGTATCCCAT
>JBMSAP010000036.1:0-24082 GCA_049414445.1 Candidatus Caldipriscus sp.
GTATTTGAAAGGTTTCCCGAGATAGGGGAGATAAAAAGTACCCTCGTGAGAAACGGTTGGAATTCTGTTATGAGCGGTTCGGGTTCTTCGGTCTTTGGCTTGAACGGTGAAGGGTTTGAAAATCTTAAAGGTTCATACAAGATATGGTTTTGGGAAGAATAGGGCTATATTGATGATTTTTAAAAATTCCTATGCAATTTACCCTCCAAAACTAATTTACCCGAGATGTGAGTTGTATCCTGTCAAGTATCAACCTATGGGATAAAAAGATTTCTTCGTAAGGTATTGGTGGTTTTCCTTCCTTCAAACCATCAAAAAATGCCCTTATCAAATTTGCCTGACCCTTATCTATAAACGGAGTTTTAAATTTTTCTTTATCCGAATACGAAACCCTAAAATCATCAATTTTTACGGTTTTACCCCCGCACATAAATGTGATCTCCTCCTTCTTAAGCTTATTACCGAAAGTGCCATATGTTATCGTTGCCACACTATTGTCCATCCACTTTAGAACTATTACCCCCCCATCCCCGCTTTCCGATATAAATATCTTCGGTTCCTCACCTTTGGCTAAAAATATCGCATAATCCACAAAGTGTATAGCTTCCCCTATTATTCTCCCCCCTTCCTTACGCATCCAATGCCTTTCGTCTATTTTTCCCGCATCCACTAGGTAATTCAACTGAAAGGGCTTAGTTAAAAATTTCATTAAGAACCCCGTATGAGGAGAGAACCTCCTATTAAAACCAACGGTAAGGAAACCTCCATTCTCCGAAAGGAATTTTTCTATCTCATCAAGCTCGTTTGGGTATATTGTTAAAGGTTTTTCAACGAAAACAGCCTTGCCCGCCTTTAAAGCTTCTAAAGTTATTTTTCCATGTGTTGCATGCGTTGTTACCACGAATACAACATCAATTTCTTCCATTTTCAATATCTCGGAGTAATCCGTGGTATATTTTGAAAAACCGAAAATTTGGGCACTCGATTTTGCGCTTTCCCCTCTTGAAGTTGCAACCGCTATCAGATTTACACCCTTTATTTTTTTAACCTCCGGAATTAAAAAGTTTTTTGCATAACTCCCCGCCCCTATGAACGCTACACCAATCTCCCCCTTTTTCTTCAAAGGTTTTAAAATGTAAACCCTCTTTTCCTCAACTTCACCCTGCGGATATCTTAAAACTATCCCCAAAAATTTCTCCTTCCTTTCCGTAATAATATCGTATGCCCTTGGAGCTTCTTCTATGGGAAATTCGTGGGTTATAAGGTCATAGATTTTTAGCTTCTCTTCCTCAACGAGCCTAACCGCATACTCCAAATTCCTTTTCTCCGTCCACCTTACGTACCCTATCGGGTAATCCCTTCCTTCAACCTCATACTCAGGATCGTACCTACCAGGTCCGTAAGATCTGCTTATTAGAACCTCAAGTTCCTTGTAATAGTAAGTCTTCCAATCGAACGAAAAGTTAGCATCCGCCACCGCCACAACCCTACCCCTATCCCTCAAGGACTTACCCGCTATATTGACCACCTCACCACTTTTATCCGGGGCACAAACGAAGGCCACATCAAAGTAATTCTGCGGAGGATCATTTGAGATCACCTTTATACCATCCTCCGCAAACTTTAACCTATACTCGTCCCTGTCCAATCCCCAAACCTCAACATCCCAAACCTTCAAGATCCTTGAAATTATATGCCCTATTATCCCCATCCCTATAACTAACGCCCTTTCCCCTCCCGATATTCCCGACCTCCTTATTGCGTGAAGGGATATGGATATTAAAGCTCCAAAGCTTAACTCCTTAGCTTTATCCCTTCTCCTTGCCTTAACTACCAAGTTTTCCGGAACCCATACTACTTCCATATGGTTCGCAAATTCCCCACCCATTGCAACCACCAAGTCCCCCTTCTCAAATTCCCCCCAACCTTCCAAAACCTCCCCACACAGGCTATAACCTAAGGGTGTTAAGGCATTTGCCCTTGAATTTATTAGGTTCATTAAGAAAAATGGCCCGTAATCTTTGAAAACCCTCAAAATATCAGCTACTTGTTCCCTCCTCTCTTTAAGTATTTTTAACGGACCACCTTTAACTAAGGAAATCGTGGAGCCCTCCGTTCCTGGACTTATAGCGGAATATAATGTCTTTATTAAAACTCCACCCTTCCTATGCTTGGGTGGTGGCACATCCTCAACTACCACCTTCCTGTCAGAAATTCTATAAAATACGCCTTTCAAGGTAAGTATTTTAAGGGATCAACGGGGGTAGTTCCCTCCCTAACCTCAAAGTATAAGGGTTTCCCTCCAACCGTACCTATCTTGCTCCCCGCCTTCACCACCTCATCAATTCCCACAAGTATGTCCATTAAATTCCCATAAATCAGATACAATCCCTTGCTTTCAATTATCACCACGTTCCCATAACCTTCCAGATATCCGGAATATACCACCTTCCCATCCGCCGATGAATATACTTCACTCCCTATGGGCGCGGATATACTTATTCCGTTGCTTTTGATCCTAACACCGTACTTCGGATCCGTATAATAACCGAATTCCCTCACTATCCTCCCCCTTACAGGCCAAATGAGACCACCCCTTGATGGTAATTTTTCCTCAACTTTTTCCTTTCTTTTCTTTTGTGCAAGCCGTTTTATTATCCTCTCAAGCTCCTCCTGTCTTGCCCTTAAGGATTTAAGGTATTCCTCCTTCTCCTTTTTGCTTCTCCTTATCCTTTCCACCTCCCTCTCAAGTTCCTCCCTCGTTTTTTGCAGATCAGCCAAAGTCTTTTCCTGTTCCTCTATGTTTTCCCTTATTTCCATGAGCAAGTTTTCCCTCCTTTTCTTCAAAATCTTGTATTCTTCTTCAAAATTCTGAATTTCCACAGCGGAATTTTTATAAGCCTGAATCAGAGCCTCGGTTATTACCGCCCTCTCATAATATACATAAGCCCTATGGGGATTGAATATAAACTCCCAAACGGTGGGTTTCGGCAACAAATAAAGTAAATTTATCCCCTTTTTTAACCTTTCAAGTGTCCTGCCCTTCTCACCCTGGAGTTGCCTTATTCTTCTTTCGGTTATATGCAACCTATTTTTAACATCCGCTTCCCTCAACTTGAGCTTATACAAGTAGCTTTCAAGCAGGAAAATTTTGTTGTCCAACATTTCCATCCTCTTTATCCGATCCTGCTCCCTATTTTTTAGCTCCTTTATCTCCGCCGAAATCCGATCGATTTTCTTCTTTATCCTTTGAAGCTCCGCCTGATAATCGGTTTCAAAAATAAACAGGATAATCATATATACCCCTCTCTCACCTCCTTATTACCTTCTCCACTTTTCCGTTCCTTACCACAAAATAAACTCCCCTTCCGAGCTTTTCCACTTTCCTACCCAAAACGTCGTAATACTCTTCTCTCTCACTTTCAACGTTTTTATTCTCCGAAATCTCTATTGATGGAGATACAATGATCTTCTTTGGCATACTCCAATCACCCCAACCCTTATATGTGTTGTATCCCCTTGCGGATAAGTAGTATTCCCCGTTTGGTAAGGCAAGGGTATAAGGGAGTGATGTTATTGATGTATCGACAATAATTTCGGATGAGAACATTGGAACGGGATATATATCGTCTATAAAGAATCCGTTGGCGGTTACGCTTCCATCCGTTGAAAACCTAAACCTTACGTATATCCATTTACCAACCCAAGGTGCCAAAGAGTACGCTTTTCTTACCCATCCCCCGGAGTTTCCCGTAAACTTCTCAAGGGGTTGGAAGTACCTACCGTCCGTTGATATTTCAACAAAACCTGCATCGTAGTTGGTTTCTATATCGTACCAAGTCCAGAAAATGAGGCTATCACTCGGGTTTACGAAGTAAGGATACTTTGTGGTAAGGTGATATGAGGCGTTGTTGTTGTAATTTGCCCTAAAGGAGTAAGTTCCGGAGTGTGCCCTCGCGGAAGATATTGTAAATCCGTTATAATTCCAAAGCTCCAATCCCCCTTCCGCACCATCGGTTATCCTTGAGTATCCCGTGTAATATTTTAGGGCGTATTTCGTGGGGGAAGATATGGGATTTTTAAGGGATAAATTAACCGAAAATGGGGAGGAAACGGTTTCGGGAACGATGATTTGAGAAATTATGGGGTATGGTCTCATGTTGTTTCTTATGTTAGGAGCCTCCTGGAGTATCACCTTAAAGCCCTTATAGTTTTCCCTGATTATCTGATCCAACAATGAAGCGGAAGGTTGAAAGCTCTCGCATGCCTCAACGGTTAAAGCCAAAGTTGGGTATCCCCTAACGAACAGGGAATAGCCGTATATCCAATCGTCCGAAGCACCTGTTGCGGTGTATCCTATTAATGGAGCCTGGATCGCCACATAAGGATTTCCGTTTTCCGTAACCATTTGGGAAGCCATCAGGGACGCGATGTTGGATAGGTAAGTATTGTCGGGAGCTGGGGATGTTGTGTATCCCCAAGGGTAAAGGACCGCTCCGGTGTAGGTATGATAAGAAATGGATGCAACTATATCAACGGAATCGAGTAATCTCAAAATCGCCCTTATCTCGTTCTCACTGAAAACATCGGGACCGCAGTAAGTGTCAGAACTGGGATGGTTTGAGGTACCGGCGGTGGGGGTGCACCATTCCCCCCTAGGATTCCCATCCGCGGATCCTCCATAATTCCTATTGAGATCCACCCCGTAAGTTCCAAAGCTCGGGAAGTACCTCCTGTTTTTCCTCCACATTGAAAAAACCGTTCTTGAGTAGTTATGCCCATCAGGATTAACCAAAGGGATAACCCATATATCAAGGTTGTTTATAGCATTCGTTATAAAGGGGTCGCTACCGTATCCCCTCAGCAATGTATCTATAAAAAATAGTGGAATCTCTAACGCTGGCCATTCCCTCGCATGATGCAAACCCATAACCAAAACCTCGGGTTCCCCCTCGTTCATATCCGGATTATCCGTTATCCTGATGGCTACTATAGGCCTCCCCTCATAAGTAAAACCCAAAGTGTCAAGCTTGGTTATCGTTGGATAGCTGTTCTTATAATTTACCAAAAGGTTATAAACGTCGTTTGTATTGTGGTAAGCCCAAGCTACGGTTGATATATACCCCTCAACGTCTTCTATCAGAACCTCATATCTATAACCCGTTTCCCTCAAAAACTTTAGTTCTCCAAGATCCCTTACGTGTATATCCGTCCACTCCCCCCTTGCGGAGAATCCAACAACATCAAGATCTTTAATTGGAAGCCTTTCAACCTCCTTTAAGGGTGCATATATCCTCACCAAAGACGATGCTATCAAAAAGCCAAGCATATAGATATTTTATAGCTGGAGCTGTCTTGCCTCTTCGAAGTACTTTACCGCCTTCCTTATATGCGGTATCGTTATCGATCCTCCAACAACCATAGCTATGTTCAAAAGCTCGTAAAACTCCTCTTTTGTTATCCCCATCTCCACGCACTTGACGATATGATACATTATGCAACCATCACACCTTAAAACTATAGAAGCAACTAATCCCATCATCTCCTTATACTTCCTCGGTATCGATCCATCCTTATATACATCGTTATCCAGGGCAAAAAATCTCTTGGTGTAAAGGTTCCCCTCCCTTAGGATCTTTTCGTTTAATTTTTTCCTTTCCTCCCAAAACTCCTTAAGCTCCATAATGGGATTCTACCGTTGTATAATTCGCATCAATGGTTGAAGAGGAAATCTTTCTTTTAGCATTCCATCTCGTTGATGGGATAGGTCCGGTAAAGATCCGCAGGATTTTAGAAGAGCTCGGAAGCTTTGAGGAGGCTTATAAAAACCGCGATAAGATCTCCCCAAAAGTTCCCGACATAAGAACCGTTGAAGATTACCTGAAAGAATTAAAAAAATTTGGCGTGAACGTTCTGACTTTCCTAAACCCTAATTTCCCAAAGAGGTTAATGGATTTTGAGAATCTTCCCAAGGTGATCTACTACAAAGGCAACATCAACGCTTTGGAAAATCCTACGGTTTCCATCGTAGGGACGAGATACCCTTCTTTGCCAGCAAAAAATTTCGTTTATAAGCTTTCAAGTGCATTATTTGAGAACGGATTTGCCGTTGTTTCGGGAGGGGCCCTTGGAATAGATAGCTCGGCGCACAAAGGAGCAATAAGTAGGACGGTCGTGGTTATGGGTTGTGGGCTTTCAAGACTTTACCCCAAGGAAAACCGTCCATTATTTGATGAGATTTTGGATAAAGGGGGCTTAATAATCAGCGAGTTTCCACTGTATATTCCACCGAATAAAGGGAATTTTCCCGCAAGGAACAGGGTTATAGCGGCGCTTGGAGATTTTGTCGTTATAGGACAATCTCCCGCAAAGTCGGGCGCGCTTATAACCGCAAGATGGGCTTTGGATTATGGTAAAGAGGTATGGGCTATCCCCGGTGATCCCGAAGATATAAGGAATTACGGCTCAAACAAACTTATATATGATGGCGCAAAACCCTTGTACGATATTGGGGATTTTTTGAAGGAGATTAAGGGGGAAAGTTTTGTTTATTCATCAAAAAGACCAGAATTGAACGAAAAGGAAAGCGCCCTTATTGAATTTTTGAGGGAAGAAAAGAGTTTGGATGAAATCATTGAGAATTTTGGAAACGATATTTTCCCCCTTTTGTTCAACTTACAAATTAAAGGTTATGTTTCGGAACTGCCGGGAAAGCTCTTCAGATCCAACATTTAAATTCCTATAAGGGCATAATATAATATGTTTATCCCCATTCTTATAGCCTTTTCCCTTATTTTCGGTGGGTCGTTGTATCTATCCGTCCAACCATCAGAAACGTTCGAATTCCAAGTATAGAAAACCGCAAGCCTTCCCCTAATGAAAATTCCATAAGCCTTTGGGGGACCTGGATAATGTTCGTGAACTTTCGGCAAACTTATTTCGTAAAAAGCCTTAAATATGGGGTGATCGTTTGGTATCTCCACAAGCTCGTACTCGGGAAAAACCTCCTTTATCTCCCTCCTGAAAGCGCTATCTAACCCATAGTCGTCATCAACGTAAAGGAATCCCCCGTTTTCAAGGTATTTCCTCAAATTCTTCCTCTCATCTTCGGAAAGCCTTATGCTTCCGTGCCCCGTTATAAAAAGCATAACAAACTCGTATATTGCGGGTGAGCTTAACCTTACGGAATAAGCGTTTGTATCAAATATGGGATAAACCCTGGAATTGAACTCCTTAGTTATGTTTGGTAAAATTTCGGGGTCATTATACCAATCCCCACCTTCGTACTCCACCCTTGCTATCTTTAATAGAGAAATTAAGAATATCAAGACAACTCCTCCATTGCTTTCCTATAAAGATCCGCAGTTAATACCGCGCTATGCCATTTATAATCGTTTTCCATGAAGGATACACCTTTCCCCTTAACTGTATGTGCTATCACAAGCTGAGGTCTATCCTGTTCTTTACACCAATTCAAAACCTCATAAAGTTCTTCCATATTGTGCCCATCCACCTCTCTAACTACCCACTTAAAAGCTATAAATTTATCCTTTATGGGTTCTGGATCGTTTATCTCGTTGACGTTTCCCTCTATTTGTAGGTGGTTATAATCCAAGATGAAAGTTAAATTGTTTAACCTCCTATTTCCCGCAAACATCACCGCCTCCCAAGTTTGTCCCTCTTGAAGCTCCGCATCGCTTATAACCGTCCAAACCCTTGAATTTTTCCCCAAGATTTTCAAACCCAAAGCCATACCAACGGATACGGAGGTCCCTTGGGATAGGGAACCCGTTGATGCCTCCGCAAATGGTGTTCTCCTCCTTGAAGGGTGCCCCTGTAAAGAACCGTTTATGTTCCTAAAAAGCATCAATTCTTCCCTACTTATCCAATCCATAAGGGACCAGATTGAATATAGGGTGGCGCAACCATGTCCCTTTGAAAGTATAAACCTATCCCTATCCTCCCAAAAAGGATCCTCCTTTTTTATCTTCATCACCTTGAAAAAGAGCGCAAGTCCTATTTCAACCCAAGATAGCGCACCACCCTGATGCCCCGATTGTGCCCTATAGGTCATTTCTATTATATCCCTCCTAACGATCTTAGCGTAATCCCTTAGGGTATCAAAATCCATAGTAAGATAATATATGGCGGATAAAGATCAAACCCTCCCCTTTATCTCACCCTCAAAAACACCCATAAAGAAGTATAGGGTCAAGTTTAGAACCGCGGTATCAAAGTTGGTTTCAAAGAACCCAACGAGGGAATATACGATCCAAGCCAAAGATAGGATTAAGGGAAATATACTCCCAGTTTTCCTGTAAAGATTTATGTACTTCAGGGAGAAAAAGATAGTTATTACGCAAACCAGAAGAAAACCCACTATTCCAGTCTCCGCAAGGGCGTTTAAGTACGAATTGTGAACATGGGCGTAGTTATCCAAAATCCCTTTCTCAAAGTAAGGTTTTAAAAAATCGGATATATGGCAATATCCAATCCCTAAAATTGGATTCTCCCTCCAAACCTCCAAACCTATCTTCCAAAATTCTACCCTTTTGGAAAACGACCATATTAACTTTGGCGACAAGGCACTATGGAAGTATAGGGTTAGAATTATTGGAAAGGTGGCAAGGGAAATGTATAAAAAACCCTTTAGGAAGTTGATCCTCTTGAGGAGTAAGAAGAGCAGGGCAAGGGATGTGAAGTATATATAAACGTATGCCTTTGTCAACAAGAGAGCGTAAAAGGAGAATAGAAAAGGAAAAGTAAAGAGAGGGTTTTTAAAGAGGGTTATGGTAAAAAATGCGATTGAAGAGAAGGAGAAAAGGGAGGCGGCGTGGTGCTTGTGTCCATAAAAACCCTTAAAATCCCCGAAATCACCATATAAACCGTTAAAAAAGAAGCTTAAGATTACCAGACCTGATACCGAAAAAGCAAAGTAGGCTAAAACCTTATAAGGGGAGACCCTTAAACCTGAAAAAATGGGATATCCTAATTTGTCGTAAATGTCCTTAATTTCAAAAAGTTCCCTCCCATTGAAAATCAAACTAAAAAGTCTCCATAGGTAAAGCAAAATTATCAGTAGAAAATCCTTAGGTAAGTAAAAGCTTTTTCTTATTGCAAGGAAAAAGGATAATGTTAAAGGGATGTAGGTTCCAGTAATAGAAAATGGCAAAATCAGGATGGTTAAAATCGCCAAGATTTCAGCTACTCTTTCCCTTTTCATAGAGGAGTATATACTTTTGCGTATGGTACCAAGCTTGAGAGAGGGAAAATATCAAACCCTCAACCCCATCAAGTACCCCAAGGTTGAGAATATAATACTTTAAGAAGTTTAAGGGAAACCTTAAAGCTATGTCAAGGAAATTTGCCCTTCTGTCGTATATGGAAAAAAGTTCTGCATATCGGGTATTTTTCTCCCAATGGTGAAGGACATTTTTATATGGGTGATGCAACAAAGGATTCTTTAATGTTAAAACCTTACCTTCTACCTCAAGCTTTTCGTGTACCGGTACCTTTGTTATCCTTATCTTATCCCTCCTTGCCAACCTTAATACCTTAGTAGGCTTTGACCTTTGAAGTTTTCCCAAATAGTAGTTCTTCCTCTTAATGTAAAATCCTTCCGCCTTGCCTTCCAATATTACCCTTGAAATTTCTTCACCCAATTCGGGAGTAAGTTCCTCATCGGCATCCAAAAAAAGCACCCAAGGGTTTCTTGAACATTTAAACGCCTTCTCCCTCTGATAGGAATATCCCTTCCAGGGGCTTAAGAATACTTCTGCTCCCATCTTTCTTGAAACTTTTACGGTATTGTCATCCGAAAAGCTATCAAAAACTATAACCCTATATGGTACTTTTAAAAATTTCAAGCTTCCAAATAACCTAGGCAAATTATCCCCTTCGTTCTTTGTGATAACTATAATATCAAGCAAGATGTGAATTTTAAGGAAGTTCCCCCATAAACTTATTTCTTGAGGATCTCCGAAATCGTAAAAGTGCTCCTTTACGGTGAAAATGGCTATTATATGAGGCATGTAAAGATAGGGAAGAGGGGAGACTTCTTTACAGCTCCTCATACATCCCCCCTTTTCGGATATACGGTTGCGAGTTTTCTAAAGAGGGAGGGGGTAAGGTTATTCGTTGAGGTGGGAGGGGGTGAAGGGTATTTGATGGAGGACATATTAAACTTTAGCGATCTTGTTGGGGCGATCTATGAAATTAGCCCAAAACTTAAGGAAATTCAAGGGGAGAGGTTGTCAAAGTTTAAAGATAGGTTCTTACAGATAGACGATTTAATTGAAGCGGACGCGTACGTTTTAAATGAAGTAATTGATGCCTTACCCTTCAATAGGTTCGTTTTTAGGGATGGGAGATGGTGGGAGGTGATATTTGAAAACGGTAAATGGAAGCTTGTGGAAGGAGAGCCAAAAATAAGGATAACACCTTTTGAAGGCTTTATTTACGACGAAACGGAAGGTTTGGAGGAATTTTTGAAAGGTATATTAAGGAAAACGAACAAGGTTTTAATTTTTGACTATGGATACGATGAGGAGGAATTCCCCATATTTGCGCCCGAAGGTACGATGTCCGGTTATAAGGAGCACAGGGTATATTACGGCTTAGATGCGTTAAGGGAGGGAGCGGATATTACACATTTCCCAAATTTTACTAGGATAAAGGAGTTTGCTGAAAGTAAGGGTTTCTATGTAAAGGAGTACTTACCACAATCCGAATTTTTGCTGAAGTATGGGATTTTGGAAATTTTCTCTTCTTTGCCAAACGAAGAAAAGGCAAGGTTAGCTGGGGGTTTAAAAACCCTCCTATTTCTCTTTAAGAATCACAGGGTTATGTACTTAGAGAAAACGCGACTTTAAAATCTACTGTTGAGTTTAGGAATTGTTGCCTCTTTTTTCGATGACAAGCCCAGGGGTATAGGTAAGTCTTCCGGATTTTTGATAAGGGAGCTTTCAAAGTTTGAAGGGGACTTTGAAATTTTATCACCTTTAATTCCCGAGGGGGCAAATGTTGAAAAGTTCAGAAAAATTCCCTTATTCTTGGCACCCGCGAGGGGTAGGTGGGGAAACATAAGGAGGTTCTTTTGGCAGAACTTCAAACTTGCAGGAAGATACAAGTATCTCTTCTCAACCTCATACGAGTCTTCTTTACTTTATTTTGGAAATCAGGGGCTAATAATTCACGATGTGATAAATCTAAAGTTCAGGGAATTCAGGTACCCCCCTCTTGTGAATTACTATTACCGTTTTCAGAATCCTTTTATTTTAAAACTCGGCGCCAAAGTTGTTGTCCCAAGCAATTTCGTAAAGGGGGAAGTGATGGATATCTATAATGTGAAAGAAGAGAATGTGGGGGTGGTTTATTGGGGTGTAGATCGGCAAGTATATAAACCCGTAAAAAATCCCGAGGTATTAAAGAAGTTTCACTTGGAAGATATGGGATATATCCTGTATGTGGGTGATTTAATGAGGAGGAAAAATATTGCACTAATAATCAGGGCTCTACCCATGATAAAGGGGTTGGATTTTGTTATTGCGGGAATCGTGTTCGAGAAGGTTAAGTTTGAAATCCTTGATCTTGCCGAAAAGTTGGGAGTTAGGGATAGGGTAAAATTTTTGGGTTATGTATCCGAAGATGAGCTGAAGGTGCTTTACTCACATTGCTATGTCTTCGTTTATCCGTCTTTGATGGAAGGTTTTGGCATGCCCCCCCTTGAGGCTGCATCCTGCGGAGCTCCCGTGATAGTTTCCGATATTCCCGTTTTCAGGGAGCTTTACTTGGGATACTTCGTTTTTGTTGACCCTAACGATCCCGAGGATCTGGCGGTAAAAATCGAAAAAATAGAAAGGAAAGATTATGCCGAGCTTTTTAAGAAATTCAGTTGGGAAAACTCGGCAAAAACATTATATGGACTTTTAAAAAATTGGGGATTCTTATGAGAGCTTTGGTCTTAGCTCCCAACAGGTGGGATGGGATCCTTGAAGTGGGTATATTCAAATTTGCCAAGTTCTTAAAGGTGATGGGATTTGATGTGAGGTTTTCAAACTTGGAGGGGTTTAGGTACATTTTTTCCGAAAAATTTGCATGGTTTTTACCAAAAAGTTTCGGGTGGAGGAATAAGGTCTTCTGGGAAATAACATATAAATTGAATTCCCATAAATTCGGCAAGGATTGGGATCTTATTATTACGGATGCAAGCCATATGATATTTTTCGCAAATAGGCTCAATGCGAAATTTAAGATTTACAGACTAAACGACCTCCTTGAGGGTTTCAATTTGCCCACTTTTTTCGTTGAGGAGGAGAAAAGATTCATAGAAAGGGCGGATTTGGTACTATCCGCCCACTCGACCCTTTCCTATAAGGTAAAAGACAAAAACAAATTTTTCCTTTTACCCAACCCCATTAACCTTAACCTATTCCCGACAGAAAACATCGTAGAACCCGAAGATTTAATGGAGATCCCAAGACCTAGGGTTATATATATTGGGGCGATGTTTGATTGGTTTGATTGGGAGGCTGTGGTTTTTACCGCGGAGAATTTACGAAATTTTTCCTTCATCTTAATAGGACCCTATAAAAATCCTCCAAAAAACCTTCCCCCTAACATTTATCTTTTAGGGAAAAGGGCACATAGGGAAATACATAGATATTTGTACTATTGCGATGTTGGCTTTATACCCTTTAAACTCTCCCCCCTAATTACTCATATGGATCATCCGAACAAGGTTCTGGAGTATTTTGCGATGGGTTTACCCGTCGTAAGCGTATATTGGGAAGCATTTTACAGGAACTTCCCCGAAGTATTTTTTTATAATAGCCTTGAGGAAATTAGGCAAAAAATAGAACTTGCAATAAGAAAAGGTAGAAGTTGGAAACTGAGGGAAAGGGCAAAGGAATACGATGAGGAAAGGATTTTCCAAAGGTTTAAGGATATAATTTCCCAACTTTTCCAGCGATAAAATCCACACTTATGCTTGACTTGAAGTATCTAAGGGAAGAAAGGGAAAAGCTTGAAAGGGCGCTAAAAAACAGGGGATACTCCTTGGATGTATTGGAAGAGCTTGATGCATTGGACAAAGCCCGTAGGGAGTATATTAAGAGGGCGAATGAACTTAGGGCAAGGAAAAACGAGATATCAAAGGAGATCGGATTAAGGAAAAAGGCGGGTGAGGATATAGGCGACCTTTTGGAAGAGGCAAAGAGGGTGGAAGAGGAGCTTAGAGAGGTTGAAGAAAAGGAAAAGGAAACTGATAAAAAGTTTTGGGAACTTTGGGCATATGTACCCAATATACCCCATGAAAGTGTACCAGTTGGTAAGGATTCTAACGATAATGTTATTGTTAGGCAATGGGGTGAGATAAGAGAATTTGATTTTGAGCCAAAGCCCCATTGGGAAATAGGAGAAATGTTGGGAATTTTGGACTTTGAATCCGCGGCTAAGATGTCTGGGTCAAGGTTTGCGGTGTATAAAGGTTTGGGTGCGATCCTTGAAAGGGCGCTTATAAATTTCTTCTTGGATACCCACAGGAAAAATGGATACATAGAGGTTTTTCCCCCAATCCTTGTTAAACCAGAATCTTTGTTTGCTTCTGGGCACCTTCCAAAATTTGAAGATGAGATGTATAGGATGGAGAGGGACGATATGTACCTGATACCCACTGCGGAAGTATCCCTCGCGAACCTTCATAGGGACGAAGTGATACCCGAAGAGAAATTGCCCCTTTATTACGTCGCCTATACACCTTGCTTTAGGAGGGAAGCGGGTTCATATGGCAGGGATGTTAGGGGGATAATAAGGGTTCATCAGTTTAACAAGGTGGAGCTCTTTAAATATACAAAGCCTGAGGAGTCTTATATTGAGCACGAAAAGATGGTTCAGGATGCGGAGAGGATACTGCAAATGTTGGGGATCCCCTATAGGGTGGTTCTTCTATGTACGGGGGATATGGGGTTTGCCGCTGCAAAAACGTACGACATAGAGGTTTGGGCACCAGGTATTAATAGATGGTTGGAAGCTTCATCCGTTTCAAACGTTGAGGATTTCCAAGCAAGAAGGGCGAATATTAGGTTGAGAAGAAAAGATGGAAGGAAGGAGTACGTACATATGTTAAACGGTTCAGGTTTGGCGACACCCAGAGTGTTTATAGCAATATTAGAAAATTATCAGCAAAAAGATGGTAGCGTTGTAATACCGGAGGTTTTGAGGGATTATGTGGGAGTTGATGTGATAAGGCCATGAAGGTTTATATTTCAGCGGATATGGAGGGAATATGTGGGATATCCTCCGAGGAAGATGTGAATCCCTCTTCACCGAGGTTTAATAGGGCAAGGATATGCTCATCAACGACGCACATTGGAATATGTCAAATTTGAGAGTAAGGCTTATATCAGGCTCGCCAAAACCTTGTATTTTGGCGTTCCCGTTGGTATAATAAGTGGGGATAAGAGACTTTTTGAGGAGTTGGAAAACTTTGATGGAGAGTTTGTTATTACAAAGGAAGGGATATCTTATTCTTCCGCCTTGCTTTATCATCCCGAGGTTCTTTCAAAAAATTTAAAGGCTAAACCTTTGCCTGAAAAATTCTCCGTGGAGATTGAATTTAGCAACATAAAAATGGCGGACCTTGCAAGCATTGATCCATCCGTTAAAAGGGTTGATGCCTACACTTTAAGATTTGATGAAAACGACTTTATTAGGGCTTTCAGGAGGTTAAAGGTACTTTTTAATTTCCGTGTTTGGATAATAGTGTCCTATTATATCCCGGTAGTTGTAACCTTTAAGAGCCATCCCTATGGCTCCCATCTGGCACATACCCACACCATGCCCCCATCCTATCCCCCTCAAAACGATATTATCCCTGCTTTCAACGATCTTAAAGGCGCTTGAAGGTAAGAAGGGTTTTCCAAGCACCAACCTTATAAAATATTCCCCATTTAACCAAATTGAACCCTTATCCGTTAAGATCTCCATAGAGTATATCCTTCCCGAGAATCCCCTCTTCAACTTTCCTATACCCAAAAACTTCCCAAATTCAAAAAACCTCCCGATTAACCCTTCAAGCTCATCCCTTCGGTAGGAAACCTCCCATCTATAAAGGTTTTGGATCCCAGGAAATTCTATATTACAGAAAGCCCCCTTTTCCTCTAAAAATTTCTCAAACTTTTCCTCATCCGAAAGATCCTTTATCCCATTCCCCTCACCATCCATAAGGTTAAGGTTGTAAGGTTTATCTCCACCTCCCCAAACCACCGAAAACCTCTCCATAACACCACCGCAAGATTTTGAATACCTAGCCTCTATAGGTTCCCCTTCGTAAGTAATAACCTCACCTTCCGTTTCCCGTGAAACCTTTAATGTTTCATGTGAAACCTTATCCAAACCCAAGTAAACCTGACAGTGATCCTCGGAACATATATCAAAAGGTTCGTTGGGATGGTGGGAACCCGCGGTTCTATACAGGTTTGTTCTTGCAGCTAAAGCTTGAGCTTTTAGGGCTTCCATAGGAGCCCTTGGATGAAGTTCCGAACCTATAACCGATGCTATATAATCAACCTCTTCTATGATATTAACCGCCTTAACCTTTTTGCCCCAAGCGTAAATATCAAAATCTCCCACAAATTCAAGATCCCTCTTATGCTCCCAATGGAACCCTCTACCAACCCAAACGTTTTTTATCTTTATCTTTCCACCGTTTTTTATCCTTAACGGTGAATCCACAAACCAAATTCCCCTTTCCGTTTCCACCCTCAAATTTCCTCCCCACCCCTCAACCCAAACCCTATATTCTCCGTTTATCCTTTGTGCTTTTTCGTGCGCAGTAGATATGTTATCCGCAAGAGCAACGAGCTCCCATTTTCTTTTGAAGAACCTCCCGAAAACTTTTCCCGTAGGTGAATCCTTAAATACCGCAAACTTAACCCTCAATTCCTTTTCGGAATCCGAATATACCCTGATCCATGAGTATTTCCTTCCCCCTAATATAATATCACCCTCAAGTTCCAAAAATTCATCTTCAGGCAAACCTACCCTTATTAGCATCTAAAAGCCTCTATACCCGTTACTGCCTCACCCAATATTAAGGTATGTATCTCGTAAGTTCCCTCGTAAGTTTCCACTGCCTCCAAGTTTGCAAGGTGTCTCATTGAATGGTACTCCGCCATAATCCCGTTCGCTCCCAATATCGCCCTTGCCCTCCTTGCCACCTCAATAGCTGTCCTTACGTTGTTTCTCTTCGCCAAAGATACGTGCCTAAAGTTTGCTCTACCACTATCCATAAGATCTGCCAACCTCCATGCTATAAGCTGAGCTTCGGTTATTTCCGTAAGCATATCCGCGAGCTTTTCCTGAATTAGTTGAAAGGAGGCTATGGGTTTCCCAAAGGCGATCCTACTTTTTGCATAGTTTAGGGCTTCCTCAAAGGTTGCCAAGGCGCTCCCCACTGCTCCCCATGCTATTCCGTATCTTGCCTGTGTTAAACAGCTTAATGGTGCCTTTAAACCCTCCGCGTAAGGTAATACATTTTCCTCGGGTACAAACACATCGTTAAATATAAGTTCGGAAGTTACGGAAGCCCTAAGGGAGATCTTGGTTTTTAGATCTTGTGTAGAAAACCCTTCAAATCCCTTTTCAACTATGAAACCCCTTATCACACCCTGCTCATCTTTTGCCCATACCACCGCTATATCCGCTATTGAACCGTTGGTGATCCACATCTTGGAACCATTTAGGATATACCCACCTTTCGTCTTTTTAGCATGGGTCTTCATAGATCCTGGGTCGGATCCCGCGTCCGGCTCCGTAAGCCCAAAGCATCCTATATACTCCCCCGATATTAACTTTGGCAAAAACCTCCTCTTCTGCTCATCGCTCCCGTATGTGAGTATTGGGTATATAACTAATGAGTTTTGAACGGATACAAAGCTCCTTATACCCGAATCTGCGTACTCCAATTCCCTCGCAACTATGCCGTAAACCCTCTTGCTTAAATTCAACCCCCCAAACTCTTCTGGTGCAATTATCCCAAGAAGTCCAAGTTCCGCAAACCTTTTGACCAAATGAAGCGGAAACTCCCCCTTCAACCACCACTCACCGATAAATGGGAGAATTTCCCTCTTTACAAACTCCCTAACCGTATCCCTTATCTGCCTTTCCTCTTCGCTGAGTTCATCATCCAAAAGGTAAAAATCCATCATCATTTAAATTCTAAGGCGGAAAATTATGCTAGGAGGAATTTTAAAATCTCAAGAATCAAAAATTTTACCGCTTGAACCTTTGATTCCTCCCTGTTGCCCTCCACCTCAATTTTCCCGATTTTATACTTCTCTTCGCTCTCGTAAATGCAATAGTAAAGATATCCTTTTCCGTTAAATTCCCCCGTTGTCGAAATCCCCAACGTGGATCCGGATAGCTCCTTCACCCCCCTTGCCATCTCGTAAGCGGTTTGAGGGGAATAAACAGAGAATCTCCTTATTGTTTCACGGGAAACTTTAAATATTTCTTCTTTCATCTCCGTTTGGTACGCTACCACCCCCAAGATAAAGTATTTTGAGGATCCGGGTATTGAAGTCAGAGCGCTTGCGAGCTCCCCACCCGTGCAGGATTCCGATACGGAAACTGTGATCCCGGATTTAACCAAAAGGCCCTTTAAGCACCTTAAATTATAGCTCCTCAAGGTCTTTGAACCTTCCCAGGACATGTAAACGGATAGGGTTCCTTAACTTTTCCAAAGCCTGTACCTCAAGCTGTCTCACCCTCTCCCTCGTGAGGTTCATCTCCTGCGCGACTTCCTCCAATGTTCTGGGTTTCTTCCCATCCAAACCAAATCTTAGCTCAATTACCTTTCTCTCCCTGGGTGATAGCATCTTTAAAGCCATATTCAACCTCTCCCTAAGGCTCTGGATCTTTAACTCTTCCTCCGCGGATAGGGTACTCTCGTCATAGATTATTTCACCGAGGGAAGTGTCGCCATCCGATCCTATGGGTTTGTCCATAGATAATGGTTCTTTTGCTACACTTAAAGCCTTCTCCACCCTACTTATCGGCATCTCTAGATATTCCGCTATCTCCTCTATGGAGGGTTGTCTACCCTTCTCCTGCAAAAGTGCCTTTTGAGCCCTATTTATCTTTGTTATAGTCTCTATCATATGTATGGGTATCCTTATCGTCCTTGAGTGATCGGCTACCGCCCTTGTTATCGCCTGCCTTATCCACCATGTAGCATAGGTGGAGAACTTAAACCCCTTCTTGTAATCGTACTTGTCTATAGCCTTCAAAAGACCGAGATTTCCCTCCTGAACCAGATCCCCAAAATCCAATCCCCTGTTCATATATCTTTTCGCTTCGCTTATAACTAACCTTACGTTCCCCTCCGCAAGTTTGTTCCTCGCATACTCGTACTTCTTGTAAAGTTTTATAAGCTCGTCCGCGGTTTTCCTAGCTTCCTCGTAGCTCTGCTTGAGTTCCTCCTCTATTTTGCTTATCCTTGATGTATAACCCTTGTCTATGGCGTCATATTCCCATATGAAGTTCTCCGCCCCTATCTCCTTGAAAACCTCCTTTTCCCCCCTTAGCCTCTCGCGCTCCTCGTACAGGGCGGTGAGTTTATCCACCTTCTTGATGTACTCGTTATAGATCTCCATGATCTTGGTGAATACGGGTCCCATCTCTAGGACCTTATCCACTATCTCCCTATAAGCGTTTTCCGCTTCTATGATTTCGCTTTCGGAAAGCTTATCCCTCTCTAAAAATAATTTCCTCGCCACGGGCCACCTCGCAAGGAGGTACTCTATCCCCTTTGATAACCTTTTCCTCTCCTTTTGGTTTTTTACCCTGTTTGTCCAGTAGCCGGGATCAACCTGAAAAATTTCTTCCGCCTGTATTAACCCCTTTTGGGCAAGCTGAACAAGGTGCATAAACTTGCTTATACCAAAATAGGTTCCTAAGAGGATCCTCGTTATTTCTGTCCTTGAGTTATCTATGGTTTTGGCGTACTCAAGTTCTTCGTTCCTTGAAAGTAGCCTCATTTCTGCAACCTCTTTAAGGTAAGTTCTGACAGGATCATCCTTGTACTCCCTTTCTATCTTTTCCTCCTCAGATCTTATTATCCTCTCCACTTCCTGCTTCCTCTTGGTCTTCTTCTTCTTATAAGTAGAGCTTGTTAGATCCCCCTCTATCTCTACCCCCTTCTCCATAAGAGCTATCATAACCTGTTCCATAAGGGTATCGTTTTCTACCACATCGCTTGGAAGTTTCTCCAGAAGTTTGTCAAAAGTGATCATCATCTTGTTCTCCTTCGCCTCCTCTACTATCTCGTTTAAGATTTCCACCAAATCCCTCTCTCCCTTCTTTGTCATACTCCCACCTCCTTTTTGAGGTTATAAATTTCCATAAGCGTTTTCATATCAAAACTATTGCTTTTTATTGCCCTTTCCACCCTTAACCTCTTCAAAACCTCCTCAAGAACCCTCTCCACCTCCTCCTTTGATATTTTTTCATCAAAAATTACCGATAGCTCCCTACCGCCTATGGTTCCCGCAAACTCCGCAAAATCCTTACCCCCCTTTATAAAGAACTCCAACCTATGCTCAAACGAATTTTTCGTATCAATAAGTTCTAAAATCCCCAAAACCTTATCTTTTAATCCATAAGCATACCCAAGAAGTAGCCATTTTTCCAAGCCCTTTATACCCTCTTCCTTTACCTTTCCTATACCCATATCACCTTTGGCATTTATATTTATCTCGGTACCTGCCCACTTCTCCAACTTTACCTTATAAAATGCCGAAAGATTTTCATCCGATTGTGATATTAGGGAGACAAAGGTCTTACCCCTCTCCAACCTCCTTGAGAACTCGAGTGGATCTTCCACCCTTTCCCCCAGCAGAAAGTCAAGGGCATCAACGGGTTCAGGAAACTTTAGACCCTTTAATACATAATCCGCGGGATCCATATTCTCATCCAAACGTATGACTTGAACGTTTAAACCACCCTTTGCTAAGATAAATATGTGCTTCTCGGCGGACCTTATACCCGCCTCATCCCCGTCTGGGATCAATATAACCCTCTTTACGAACCTGTAAATACTTTTTACATGATCTTCGCTTATGGAAGTTCCCATTACCGCCACAGTATTCTTATAACCAGCCTGATGCATAAGGATGGCATCTACGTAACCCTCAACTATATAAATGAATCCCTCTTTTCTTGCGTGAGTTTTCGCCTTATCAAGGCCGAATAATACCTCAGATTTCTTAAAAACCCTCGTATCTGGTCCGTTTAAGTACTTGGGCTCACCCTCCCCCAAAACTCTGCCGGAAAAGGAAACTATCCTCCCCGTAATATCCTTTATTGGGAATATCAACCTACCATGAGATCTATCAAAAATTTCCTTCCCTGTGTTTATCGCTATCCCGCTTGATAGGATTTCTTCCGTTGAAAATCCCTTTTCTATCAAATACCTTATTACCCCGTACTTATCCGGCGAAAAACCAAGCTCCCACTCTGCTATACTGCTTATTTCCAAGCCCCTACCCTTTAGGTAATCCACAACACCATTGCTCTTCATAAGGTTTATTTTGTAATACTTCGCGGCTTCCTGTAAAACTTTGTAAGTTGTTAATTCTTCCTCGTATTGGTGGGTTTTTATCTCTATTCCAAACTCTTCCGCTAACAAGGATAAGGCTTCCGCCTTTGAAATACCCTCAATCTCCGCAAGGAAGGTTATCGCATTCCCGGATGCACCGCATCCAAAGCAGTGATATACCCTTTTATCCGGATCAACATAGAAACTCGGATTTTTCTCCTTGTGGAAGGGGCACAGACCAACGTATTGCGAACCCCTCCTCTTAAGATTTACATATCTCCCTATAACCCTAACGATATCAACCTTCTCCAGCACTCAACCCAATAATGCCAAAAAACACCTCCTCCGTCAAGAAAAACTACCTAAACCCCTTATTTTCCGTTCTTGTTCAGCCTTTTCTTCAGATCTACCACCACCTCGTTAAATGCATCCTCAAACTTCATCACGTCCTCCTCGAAGACTATCACCCTCGTCCTCTTAACCGACCCGTCCTTCTCCTTCCTCTTTTCCGATATTGCGAGATACAGGTTCCCCTTCTTGTTCCTCTTGACATCTATGAAGTATATCCTCCTTCCAGCCTTAACCCTCTTGCTAAATAGGGAATCATCTTTCCTCTGTTCCATAACTTACCCCCTTTTTAACCTCCTCCATAATTTTTTGCTCAATTTCGGATAAGATTTTAGGATTCTCCTTCAAAAATTCCGACGCCCTATCCCTACCCTGCCCAAGCTGTATATCGTTATAGGAAAACCAAGAACCCGACTTTCCTATGATCCCAAACTTGATCCCCAAGTCCAAGATCTCCCCAAGCCTATTTACCCCTTTACCGTATATAAGCTCAAACTGGGCCTCCTTGTACGGAGGAGCGACCTTGTTTTTTACTACCTTTGCCTTTATGATATGCCCTATAACCTCGTTATCCTTATCCTTTATAGTATCACCCTTCCTCACCTCAACCCTGACGGAAGCGTAAAACTTCAGCGCCCTACCTCCAGGTGTGGTTTCCGGATTACCGAACATAACACCGATCTTCTCCCTAACCTGATTTATGAATATTACCACCGCTTTGCTTTTTGAAATATCGGATGCGAGCATCCTTAGGCCCTTTGACATCATCCTCGCCTGGAGCCCCATTTGCTGATCCTCAATATCTCCCTCCAGCTCCGCTTTTGGAACCAAAGCTGCTACGGAATCAACAACCGCTACATCTATGGCACCTGATCTTATGAACCTCGCCACTATATCAAGTGCCTGCTCTCCATAGTCCGGTTGGCTTATAATAAAGTTCTTCCTCGTGTCTATCCCCAAAGATCTTGCATAGCTTTCGCTAAATGCGTGTTCAGCATCTACGAAAAGGGCAGATCCCCCGAGTTTTTGCGCCTCCGCCATAGCCAAAAGTGCCAGAGTGGTCTTACCCGAGGATTCTGCCCCATAAATCTCAATTATCCTTCCCCGTGGATAACCACCGACACCAAGCGCAATATCAAGGCTTAGAGAACCAGATGGTATAACCTCAATTTGAGTCTTTGATGAATCGTCCAAAGTCATTATGGCTCCCGGACCGTATGCTTTCGTTATCTCGTTTATCGTCGCCTCCAAAAGCTTTTCCTTTGTTTTCTCTATGTTTTCCCCCTTTCCCTTTGCCATTTTATCCTCCCCAAATTCAAACGAATATTTTAAGGTAGAAATTTCCTTACCACTTTACCCTTTCGGACTTTGTTATCGCATTAAATATTGATTGAAATTATCGTATAACAACATAAAATTTTATATAATGAGTGTTGTAATTAATAACAACTTTTAACAAACTTGAGAAATGCCTTTATTGACGAATTTATCCATTAATACGACAACTTTTATGAAAATTTTTTGCGGTTATAAACCGCTGAAAAAAGGCTAACTCAACCGTATAATATTCCACCGATGAGGGTTTTTGAGAATGTGCCCTTAAGTCTTTATACTACCTTTCGTCTGGGTGGACCTGCTAGATATTTGATAGAATGCTATACCGTTGATGATGTAAGGGATGCAATAAAATTTGCCCTTGAAAGAAACTTACCCATATTACCGTTAGGTGCTGGGTCGGATGTTTTGGTTTCAGACAAAGGTTTTAACGGAGTCGTTATAAGGTTGATGAATTTGAGGGGATATAAATTTGTTGATAATTACGCTTACGTAATGGCGGGGGAACCCCTTCCAAAAATAGCCAATTTAACAGCAGATATGGGACTTTCTGGATTTGAATACTTGGTTGGGGTACCAGGTACGGTGGGGGGTGGAATAGCAAAAAACGCGGGGGCACATGGCCACGAAATAGCGGAAATTCTGGAAGAAGTGTATGTTGTAAGTAAGGAAGGGGAAATTTTAACTTTAAGCCCAAAGGATATAAACATAAGGTACAGGGAATCCGATTTGCTGAAGTTTGGGATAGCGGTTGAGGGTAAGTTCAAACTGAAGTACGAGGATCCAAAAGTAATAAAAGAAAGGATAAGAGAATTTACGGAATATAGGGAGAGGACGCAACCCTGGAAAACAAAAACTGCGGGATGCATGTTTAAAAACCCTCCAGGAAGCTATGCTGGGAAACTCATAGAACAAGCGGGATTAAAAGGTTTTAGGATAGGGGGGGTAAGGGTATCGGAAAAGCACGCGAACTTTTTCGAAAATATTGGAGGAACGGCAGAAGATGCCCTAAGACTCATAGATTTTGTTAGAAAACGCGTTTATGAGGTTTTTGGGATAGAACTGGAGGTGGAAATTGTTATCATCTAAGGGGCAAGGAAACGGTAAGTTTTTGATAGTGGATGTTGGAGCATATTCCATTAAGGGTACGGTGTTTGAGGAGAGCGTCCATCCAGTTGAAATAAGGAGCGGAGGATTTGACAAGGGGTATGTAACTGACGCCAAAAAGTTAAAGGAAAAACTTGGGGAACTTATAGAGGGCATATCAAGGGTTTATTCGGGCGGTATTGAGGGTTTGCCCGTTGTTTTCTTGGTATCCTTTGGGGGCACCGAGGTTATATCCCACGAAGAAACTATAACATCATCGCCCAGAGTAACGAGGGAGCATATACATAGGATCAAAAACCTTTTGGAAAACAGCGTAAAGAACGTTCATCAAAAGGAGATCCTGTGGTTTGAGGTGGTTGAATACAAGATTTTAAACTTGGATAATCAGAAAATAGAGGTGGAAAATCCGGAAGGACTGAGCGCCAAATCCCTAAACGCAAGGGGATTTTTCCTATTAGTTCCAAAGGGTACATTTTCCGATTTTGTGAGCATCCTTCAAGACGTAAAGGCTAAATACAGGTTGGGAAAAATGTACGTATTTGATTCTTCCATCTCCCTTGCTTACGGCTTAAAGGAGGATTTCGAGGATTTTGACCTTCTGGATATTGGACATACCTCGACGAGGTTAGTAGGAATAAGGTCCGGAAAAGTTTCATCTTACCAAATTCTTAACCTGGGTGGTATCCACATACACAA
>JBMSAP010000037.1:0-4432 GCA_049414445.1 Candidatus Caldipriscus sp.
GAATTATCAAGATAGCGCCATCAATAATCGCGGCAAGGTGGTCTGATATTTACTCGGAAATAGAAAGGGCGAAGGGTGGGGATTTCATACACGTGGATGTGATGGATGGGCATTTTGTTCCAAATATCACTTTGGGATCCGATATAGCAAAGGCTATATACGAACTTTCGGAAAAACCTTTGGATATACACCTTATGCTTGAATTTCCCGATAAGTACATAAAAAACTTTGCCTTTGAAGGGGTTTTCAGGATAACATTCCATTATGAAAGCTATGCCTTTTTAAGTGCAACCATAAACCTTATAAAATCCTTGGGGAAAAAGGTGGGGATAGCAATATCGCCGGATACGCCTGTGGAAAAGATCCTGAAGGTTCTAGAGGGGATTGATCAGGTTCTTGTTATGACCGTTTATCCGGGCTTTTCGGGTCAAAGGCTAATAGAAAATGTAATCCCCAAAATATATAAACTTGCGGAAATAAGGGAGAAGTTGGGTTTGGGTTTTGTTATAACCGCGGATGGGGGGGTAAGTTGGGAAAATATTTATAAAATAGGTCCGATAGACGAGGCGGTGATGGGATCCGCTTTTTTTATGAAAAAATAGGGGATGGGGAATACCCCCACCCCCCAAAACCTTATGATATCGGTATCTCCTTTGCTTTTGTCTTTTCGGTCTTCGGTATCTCTACGGTCAAGACACCGTTTTCAAGTTTAGCGGTGATCTTTTCTGGATCCACGTTTGGAGGAAGTTGAATGCTCCTATAGAAGGAACCGTATACGATTTCCCTCCTGTAATATTGGGCTTCCTTCTCCTCCTTCTCCTCCTTCCTCTCTCCCGATATTGTCAGGATGTTGTCGGAGACTTCAAGCTTTAGGTCCTCTTTCCTGATACCCGGAAGATCCACCTGTAGGACGAACTTGTCGGAAAGCTCCTTAACCTCCACCGCGGGAGCCCAAGTAAATTCCCTATCAAACCTCCTCTCGCTTAGGAACGTATCAAACAACCTCTCCATCTCCCTTCTCAGGCTCTCAAGCTCCCTAAAAGGATCCCATCTTACAATATCCCTTGCCATGATCCACCTCCTTTTAATAATGCCAAAATTTTACCCTTTTGTCAAGTTTTTTGGCTCAACATCTCCTCCACCACCTTTCTTATTTTATCCGAGGTAGGATAAGCCAAATTAAAGAGTTCTTGGGAGAAGGGAATTGGAACATCCGGAACCGCCAACCTTCTTGGGGCTATTTTCAGGCTCTCAAATGTTTCCTCCACAACCCTTGAAACTATTTCCGCCCCAAAACCACAAGTTAAATAATCTTCGTGTGCTACAAGGAGTCTCCCCGTCTTTTTTACCGATTCAAAAACCAATTCCTCATCCCAAGGTTTTAAAGTTCTCAGATCTATAACCTCCACATCCATATCCTTAACCCCCTCCAAAGCCTCATAAAGCGTATATCCCCAACTTACTATAGTTAATGAGTTTCCACCCTTCACGACTCTACCTTTTCCAAAAGGTAAAAACTCAGAAATTTCCCTTTCCGCAAGCTTTGAAAAGTAAAGCTCCCTATGCTCTAAGAAGATCACCGAGTCGTTCATAGATAGGGCTTCCTTGAGGAGGTAGTAAGCATCCTCCGCGTTTGATGGGTACGCTATCTTCCAACCGAACATATGCAAAAACTCCTGCTTCGCGGAAAAGCTATGCCAAGGGTCGGATATTCCCCTTATAAATCCAACAGGTAGTCTTAAAATTATGGGGGCGGAAAAAGCGTTGTTAGTTCTCCACCTTACAAACCCTATGTTGTGTATTACCTGCCTAGCCTCATCCGCGTACTTTCTGAATTGGATCTCCGCTATGGGTTTTAAGCCAGCATAAGCCATACCCTCCGCCCTTCCCACAATACCTAACTCGTTTAAAGATGTGTCAAAAACCCTCCTTTCCCCGAATCTTTCCATAAATCCCCTCGTAATGCCGTATATCCCCCCCTTCAAACCCACATCCTCACCGAAAATTAGAACATCTTCATCCTCCTCAAATGCCTCCTCCATAGCCTTCCTTATAGCAAGGGCCATCTTCATCTTCGGATGCTTGTTCATATTAAATTCCCTAACCTTATCCCCTTGCGCGAATTCTCCCTCAAAGAATATATACTTCTTCAAATTTCCCCTTTCCCCCTCCCTCCTTTTCGCTTCCTCCCACGCCCTCTCAACATCCGCCTTTGCCCTACTTTCTACCTCCTCCCAGTTTTCAACCAAACTTCTCAAATAAACGATAGGATCTTTTTCCCTACTTTTTTCTATTTCCTCCCTTGACCTGTACTCCTGCCTATCGCTTATGCTATGGCCCTCAATCCTGGCAACTTCAAACCTAATTAGAACAGCCCTGTTTTTCCTAGCAATTTCAAATCCTTCTCTTAACACACCGTAAGTTCCCTCCGGTATATAACCCCTTCCCTCAAGAACCGTTAAGTTTTTGAATGATCTTAGATTTTCTGCTATGTTTCCTCCTGGGGTTTGTAAATAAGAAGGTACCCCTATGCCCCATCCGTTATCCTCTATTACAAAGACCATAGGCAAATTTAGGGTGGTTGCTATATTTAAGGCGCTCCAAAAACCACTTGAAGCTACGCTACCATCCCCACCCATAGCAACCGCCACCGCCCCATCC
Organism: Candidatus Caldipriscus sp.; assembly: GCA_049414445.1. Classification (GTDB taxonomy): domain Bacteria; phylum Hydrothermota; class Hydrothermia; order LBFQ01; family LBFQ01; genus Caldipriscus. Next base: position 2,662 of record JBMSAP010000037.1, read on the forward strand.
CATCCTTTGTACCTTATGGCCTGAGCCCAACCCACCGCCTTGGGAAACTGCCCACCAACATCCCCCACCGTTGGAAGGATTTTTCCCCTTAAGTAATACATCATACCAACATCCCTTCCTTTCCCCATATTTGCATAAAATATATCCTCGGGCTTCATGCCAAGGGCTAAGGCTAAAGGCCTTGACCTATAATATACGCTTGCGGAATCCTTCTCATGCTCCATAAGTAAAGCGGTTAAAACCTGAACCAGTTCATGCCCCATAGCGGGAAAGCTCATAGGCAACCTTTCGTTTTTCTCTTTAAGATCCATAAACCTTGAAAGTAAGCAAAAATAAGCAACCTTCCCCCAATCCATACCCGATATTCTACCTTAAAATCCTTTCGTGTTGGGGAGGCTTTATGTTATTTTGGATAGTTCGTACGTTGATGAGGGAGATATGTTGAAAGTTTGCGAGAAAATTCTAAAGGGTGGCGCGGATATCCTTCAGCTTAGGGCTAAGGATTGGGAGAAGGGTAAGATAAAAAAGGTTGCACAAGAGCTTTTCAAGCTCTGCTCCGATCATAATGTTCCCTTGATAATAAACGACCATCCCGATATAGGTGTCCTATTCAGCGGTGCCCATATAGGAAAGGAAGATATGCCATTTGAAAAAGCAAAGGAGATTTTAAAAGAAAAGATCCTTGGTGTATCCTGCTATGATAACCTTGAACTTGCTTTAAACCTTCAGGAAAGAGGGGTAAGCTACGTTGCCTTTTCAAGCCCATACCCATCACCAACCAAAGAAAAGGAACTTTCTGGCTTTGAACTCTTTGAGAGGGCAAGGGAAGTTTTGAGGATCCCATTTTATGCGATAGGGGGGATAAATGAGGAAAGGGCGAGGGAGATGATAAGGCATGGTGCTTACGGCGTAGCGGTGGTAAGCGCAATATTAAAGGCCAAAGATATGGAAGACGCTACGAGAAGGATCAGAGATGCGATATATTCTTCCATTTAGCCTTATCCTAATTTCTTGCGCATCGGTTCTGAGGAGGGAAGGAAAAGAACTTGAAAATATTCTGATAATACTTTCAAAAGATGGGAATGGAATATGCGCGGTTAGGGGGGATAGGCCAGATAGTTTTAGGGTTTCCATAATTTCAAAGGGGAAGGAGGGGGAAATATCCTTCCAAAGCAAGGTTTTCATGGGGGAACAGGGAAGTTTAGGTTGGACGATTAGGGATACAACACCTATATATATTTTCAGGGCGAATTTTGAAAGTTCCGATTTTGTAGAATTAAGACTTTTTGATAAAAAAATCTTAATAACTTTCCCTGAATGTGCTCAAATTTCCGAACCCGAGAATGATAATTTCCCTGATTGGGGAAACTTAAAGTTTTCTTGGATATGCAATGCAAGGGAGTATATTGTAAGGCTTTACGCCTTTACCATGATGGAACAAATGGATATAGTAAAGTTTGTGAAGGGATACGGTATGAGTTTTGACCTTTCTGGGATGTACGGGGATGGGTTCTTTGCCATACAAGTTTGCCCAGTAAATTCCTATAAAAAGGGTTTAAAAGTTTTTGCGGTGGGAGGCTGTGCGGAAAAAGTGTTTTTGGTTGGGGATACAACGGTTTGGGAAGGTGAGAAACCTACACCCCCTTGGAGGAAGGATGCGGTTATGTGGCATCTTTTGGGGTTTTAGTTTTTCTCCCGAAGGAATAAAATAGCGTGTGGCCCCTCATCTCGTGCTCGGGCCTACAACCCACATCCCTAATCTGCCACTCCC
>JBMSAP010000038.1:0-32602 GCA_049414445.1 Candidatus Caldipriscus sp.
TCTCCATTGGATTCATAGCCAAAAGGGTATATATCCTTCCAAATCGCTTATTATACCCTCTAATAGGAATTGCCCTATCTTGTCCGCGTAATGGGTGGTGACGGGAAGCCTTGGGGGTTTTATGGAACCCCAGTGTAATAGGGTCATAGATGTGATGGAGATAACCGTATCTTCAATGCTAAAATCTTCGTAAGTTTCCGATAATCTTACGATTATAGGCACTGGAGTTCCCTGAGTTCTAATCGTAGTTAAAAGGTAAGCCTCATTTTCGTTTATCTTTACCCATATTCCCTTTTTCTCAGAGTATATCCTCGGTGCCCCCGACTTTATAACCTCAACGAGATAGAATTTTGCCCCAAGTTTTTCCTCTATCTCTTTAAGTACCTTTATCTCATCTTGGGGAAATCTACCATCCCTATGAATCACCACTTTTTCACCTTTTATATCTCCTAAAAGGTTGTCAAGGATATTGGCTGGTATAGTTTCACCTTCAAGCTGAGAAGTAGTCAATTTATATTTTAAAAATTCCCCATTTGAATGGTATATCCTAACCCCCGCAGCGTAGTTAATCGTCCCTTGACCTTTTTTCTTCTTTCTTCTTGTTACATCAAACCCAATAATAGCATCAATACCGAGGATAGGTTCCGCAAATATAAAAGGTTTGTTCCCACTTTTAGCCAGAATACCCAAAACTATGTTGCCTAATATGTATTTCACGTACTTCTCTTTTTCTTTCAAAATTTTTCTCAAAGTTTCAAAAGTTATAACCTGCGTTTGGAGAATTTGACCCTGTAATGAATACTTCTTTATTTCGTTGTAAATGTTGGACTCAGAATTGTCATCAAACTCATCCTCATCGTCTTCTATAAAAGCCACCAGTATATTCGCTTCAGTTTCCTTTATCTTTTCTATTTCTTCCTTTATATCTTTTGGCTTTTGAAAATTCACATACACAGGATCTATATTGAAACCCAGAGCTTCGATCTCCTTTTCCAACGTTTCAATAAACTTGTTCAAATCATCATAGTCTTTTGTTTCGCTAAACACCGAAAAGGCTATCTTTGGATCCTCCTTAACCATCTCGTATATCCCATTACTGCGTAATTGATCGTATATGTGCCTCTCCCTCTCCACAATTTTACCGCCACCAATACGGATTGGGGGAAAATACCTTTTATCTTTATCAGGCTTTACAAAAATATGCGGATACTCTTTATCACTTATCCTTTCTCCCTCTATCCATCCTCTATCCTTTAAGGGTTGTGCTACCGCATCAACCATTTTCATCCTTTCCTTGGGTTTTATCTTCAGATCCTTAAAGATGTTATCCTTGGTTTTTTCATCAACAAAATACTTTATATTCCCGGAGTTAATAGAGATCAAAAGCTCGGAAATGGGGTAATTATACCGTTTTTTATCTTCCGTTTCTACAACTACCACCTCCTCATCATCAGGGATTCGTTCGTACCTTTCCTTCCTGCTTAGTGTTGTGACTTTCTTCACGAGTTCATTCCTATTTTCCTTCATAGTTCCAATTACACTGATTACCCTTCCTACAAGGTTGGTTTCTTTATCCTTCACCTTCCATTCTATATAACGTTCTTCTTGAATGAATTTTTCAGCACTTATTCCCTTCTCCTCTAAGAAATCCTTTAGTGTGATCCCCAAAACCATTTCCGAATCTATTAATATCCCTATGGCTGGCTTTCCATCTATGACTCGATCTATTATCTTCCACTTCCGCCTTATTTCAATCTTTTCTTTCTCCTCTTTTTTGTTTTTGGAATCTTTCAAGTTTTGCAATTTTTGTTTAATTTCCTTCTCCACCCTCTCATCCTCGCTTAACCCCCTAGCAACAAAAACCGCATAAGAACTCGCTTCTGGTTTCCAATTTTGAACCCTTCTCATCCCCTTTAAAAATAAAAACTTTTCATTTTCTCGTAGCTCTTGAAGTATGTTTTCAAGCTCCTCATCATTCACCTCAACATCCGAGATTATAAAATTTCCATTCCTTGCCCAGTGCCCACCCCGTCTTCTTAAATAGTACGGCAGGGCGTTTAAGATTTTATTCATTTCCTCCCTTTTCTTTTCCTCACTCAGCGGGGTTAGCTCTACCTCATAAGCGTACAGAGTTGGTATACTCTCCGTTTTCACAAAAAAGATATCAACCTTAACATTTTCCATAACCCGTTATTTTAAGGAATGAACATTTCCAAATTTATCCCCCTTATAATATCCGTGTAATGCTTCTTTTGTTATCCTTGGTAATAAATGAGGTGGGGAGCTTAGGGCAGGATTCGGGTTGGGTTGAGATTTTTAATAACGGGAATTCTCCCGAAAATTTGAATGGTTATTTTTTGGTGACAAAAAATAAGGTTTTGCCTTTGTCTGGTGTGATAAATTCTGGGGAATATAAGGTTTTTCACATAGGTTTAAGTATGAATTCGGATAGCGTCTCCTTAAAGAAAGGCTCTATAACCATAGACTCATACTCTTGGATCTCCCTTCCGAGTTCGGGTAGCGTGGGTAGATATCCGGATGGTAGCGGAGGTTTCAGGATATTCCTCGTACCAACTCCGGGAAGGAAAAATGAGCTTCCCTCTTCCCTTGATGAGCAATCCTGGGGTAAAATAAAGGCCCTATTCGGTCCAAGGAGATAGGTGGGAGTTCCCTTCTGTAGGTACTTCAAAAACTGCCCCGTTTGTCCTTATCAGGACCTTAGGTACGAGGAAAGTGCGAGGGTAAAGGCAAATGTTGTTAGAAAATTCCTTGATATAGATCCCAAGGTTATTCCTTCGCCAAAGGATAAATTTTATAAGTTTAGGGTAAATTTAAGGGCGAAGAGGTTAGGAACGGGAAGGTTTCTCCTCGGATATACCCAATCAAAGGATTCCGTTTTTTGGATAGATCTATGCCCAATATTAAATCCGAAGATAAACGAAAACTTACAATTTCTTGCGGACAAGTTCGGATCCACACAAATATCCACATGGGATCCCGTGGAGGGTATAGGGAAGCTTGAGAGTTTGACGGTTTTAACCGATGGGGATTTACTTGTATTATCCGTAAATCTAAAGAAAGAGCTTTTCCTAAAGGAATTTACCTTTGAGATCCTTGACGAAAACAGGAGTTTTGTTGGGGTTTGGTGGTTTTTGAAGGAAGGTAGGTTACTCGGGGGAAGGGGTGAGATGTTTTTGGGAGTTAGGGTAGGGGGAAAGTCCTTCAGGGTTTCGCCCTTCGGCTATTATCCGAATAATTTACATATAATCCCAGAAATTTGGGATGTTTTCTCGGGTTATAGGGAGGTTTTGGCGGTGGGAACGGGTATAACCTTTCCCCTTGAATCTGTTCTGACTTATGTGGACGAGCACGCCCTAAATGTTAGGGAGATAGATGAGAACAAAACCATATATTTGTCCCCCATCAACATAGAAGCGATCAGCCCCAAGATATACCTATCAAACCATCCTTACGATCACAAAACCATAGTTATAAACCTTGATGGTTTAAAATCAAAGTTTCCTTTGGATTTTGCGGGTAATTTTGAGGAGGTAATAGTGTTTGGCAGTTTGGCGGAAAAGATAGCTAGGTTTCTGAAAAAATACAATTTAAGGCCCCAAAAAGCCTTCTTCTTTGACGTTGAACCATATACAAGAAAGTATCTCCTTTCCGTCATCTCAAGGTCGTAAAAAACCAACTTTCCCACCTCACACCATTACCATCTTTGGATATATATGCCCCAAAGTTTTTATACCTAAAACCCGAAGAAAATCTATACCCCACCTTTGAGGTGAATACCCTTGAGGAATAGGCATCCTCATAAAACTTTAAACCGTTTTCCGTAAAAGAGTATAACCTTACCCAAAACATCCGATACTTTAACCCCACAAAGGCGCATCCTTTACATATCCCAGCGGAAAGTCCCCCATAATTTATGCTTATTCTTGGAACCTGAAAGTACTCAACCTTCAGGGAACCCTTATCTTTAACGAAATTCAAATAGAACCTCCTGTTTTCCGAAGAGATCCTAAAGCCGATTTTAAAATCCCCTAAACTCCATCTATACCATAGGGAAAAACCCTCCCTTTGACTCCCCTCCTTCCAAAAAGGACTTCCCCTGAGTATTTTAATAAAAAATCCCCCTTCCTTTGAGTACCCTTTGACGCCAAAACCGAAAGCACCCTTTGAAAGGGCACCCTCAAGGGAAAAAGGACCATAGTTTATATAGGATACTGCACCAAGGACCTCCGAACGGGTTATTAAAATCCCTCCCCCCTCACCCAAATAACCCCCTATAAGCCCGTTTTCCGAAAACTTTAGAAGGAGCTTTCCCAATCCAAAACCCAAGGATGGCTTGGAGTTATATACAAAACCCAAACCCCCTCTGTTTGAATAATATCCCCCATATCCAGCAAATCCCAAAGGTGAAAAAACCTTTGAATTCCCGAAAAACAACCTAAAGAACCCATCTTTTAAGAAGAAAAATGAAGGTTTCTTCCCCCAATAAAGGTTATAGGACAAATCCTCGTATTTACCCGAAGAAGATAACCTCATGCCCGAAGATCCCACCCTCAAAAAAATCTTGTAATACCTCTCCCCTCCAAAATACACAAAGTTTTTCAAGTATTCAACTTCGTGCTCCTTTATCCTGGTCTTCCTGAGCATATCTTCCCAATTTTTGTAGGGTCTCTTTGAAAGGATCAGGTCTATCTGATCCGGGGTAAGGAAGGGTAAAGCCTCAAGCTCGTACCTATAACAGGCGTTTATGTTTATAGCTTGATATGTGAAACTTTGGAAACTTTCAACCTCAAGGGTATCCGGGATAAATGGGAACATCTGGTAATTCTACTCGTGTATAATATTCGACCGAGGTGATCAGATTTTTAATAACCCTCGGTGTATTTCTGGGGAACTTATTCCTCTCAAACTTTCATGATCATACGGGGGTATTTGAATCGCAAGACTGCCCCGCATACATCTTATCCTTGAACCCTCAAGTACCTACGGAGATCCCCGAGATTGTTTTGGATAAATCACAAGATCTTTCAAGGGAGGAAGAAAATTTAACAGTTTTCCATTTTTGTGAGTTTGAAATTCCGATTAATCTTTCAACGAGGGCTCCCCCATTGATTTCTTAAATTCCCAACCCTTTAACCCTTTAGGTTTTTGGCTTTAAAAAAGGAGGTGGAAGATGCTTTTGATAGCTTTAACGGGGCAAATCAAGGTTTGCGTTAAGGATGAGGGGGGAAACCCCATATACGGCGCTTATGTAAAGACGAATGTTGATTGGGGTTTGACGGGTGGGGACGGTTGCGCGGAGGTTAAAGGGGGAGATAGCCTGCACGTAAGCAGGATCGGGTATTTACCCTACAGGGGTCCTTTCAAGGGAGAGGTGGTTTTAAGGTCCTCTCCAGTACAGCTTCATCCAGTGGAAGTTAAGGTTAAGGCGATATCTTCGGAAAAGGGAAACTTTTATCAACCTTACAGGATAGAGGAGGTTGGGGTTTCAGATTACGGAACATCCGCCCTTTCCAAGCTCAACATAAGGGGGTTTGACAGGAAGAGGTACGAGGTTTTCTTTGAAGGTTTTCTGATTTCGGATCAGTCCGGATCGGAGGATCACCCTATGGGTGTGCTTCCTACCAACGAGAACGTTGGGATAATCAAGGGTTCATCAAGCGGTATTTTCGGTGGGAACTCTATGGGTGGTGCGGTAATAATTGAAGGTGAAAGACCTTATGGTGGTTTTAAGCCGAGTTTTAACCTAAGCTTTGGGAATTTAGGTTTATACACGGATCTTAACCTTTCAAAGGGAGGAGATTTTGGTTTTGACATTTTGGGGGGATTTAAGGGGTTCGGGAATTACGTTGAGAACTCCTGGGATACCGCATTTTTCGGTAAATTAAAGCTCTTTTATGGAAATTTCCAAGTGGGGGCATTTTCCAAGTTTCAATGGTACGGAATTCCCCTTGAGGATGCCCAATCCCAAAACCTCTTCCTTATCACGTTCTTAAAGTTTGAACCCTTTGGCTTTTCCTATCAGCTTAGCGACCAAAGGGAATTTGAGCACGAAGAAAGAACCATCCTTAAGGAGGAGAGCTTTCAGTTGGTCCTTTCAAGGGATATAAACCGTTTCGGGATATACTCAAGGGCTTGGTACGGTAAGTTCCACACGGGGGATATCCTCAAATATCTCTTCACATCCCTAAGGTATTCCATATTGGATAGGGAAGATCTACACCTTACGGGTGGGATAAACCTTCAGTTCGGAGATCATCCCTTCCTCTACGGATTTTTGCTTGTTGGGGATTACCATTTTGAAAACTTTAAGACTTCAATATCACTATCAAAGTCCTACAGGATCCCGGATTTATACGAGAAATTTTTCACGGGTTATCATCACGCCCTCGGGAGGTACGACATAGGAAATCCCGACCTAAAACCCGAGGAATCCTACGAGATCCAAATCTCCCTATCCGCAAACCTGAAAAATATCATCCTATCAATAAACCCATACTACAACCGGGTCTTCAACTACATATACCCAAATCGGATAATAGCGGATACCTTCAGGTGGGATAACAAAAACTATGCGGATATATCGGGTGTTGAGTTTGAATCTAACGTTATCTTCGGAAAGAACATCCTGAAATTTGGGGCTTATTACCCCATGCTCAACGTTCCGATCTCTAATGTCCCAAAACCCGAGGCTTTCATTTCCGCCGAATTTTCCCTATTCTCCTTCAAGTTTTCCCCATACTACAGGTGGAATTCCGCAGGTTTCCAAGTAATAAATCTTTCCATATCAACTTCCTGGAGATTCTTAAACCTCTCCTTTGGGATAAACAACCTCCTCAACAAAGTTTATATAGAGCCCACATCCCCAAGGCCCATCCCCCAACCCGGAAGGGTTTATTTCCTAAACCTCACCTTATCTCCCTGAACTCGTACCTACCCTTTATAACCCTCCGCAATAAGGTTATAGTAAAGTTAAATATGTCCTCAGGTGGAAAAGGTGCAAAGGAGACCCAAGAGGTATAAGCCGACCAGGGAGTCTATTCGTTAAATACGTCCTAAATATTTTAACCTATACTCATTAAGTTTTTTCATAAATTCTAAAGATTCACCATCTTCCTCTATTTTTCCATTACATCCTAAAATTATGGTTTTAGGCTTTCCAATTATTCCTATAGTAATAGCCCTATAGTAATAGCGATTATTCCTATAATTATTCCACAGTGAATTGTCTTCAATGTAAATATACCTATTCAAGCTAATAATTCCAATTATTCCGAGTTATTATCAATTTCCAGTTTGGTGTTCTTCCTATATATACAGAGGAAATATGGTCATAATTTATATCAACATAATGTTTCCAAAATATACCTTTTTCTTTAATAACTCTATAATTAGTCAAAATAAGGGACTTCCATCTATAAAGTTCTTCTTCCCCTTCAATTAGCATTTCTTTAACTCCTTTTTGTATGTTCTAGTAATACAGTATCGTAAGTTAAGGATCTGTTAAGGTTATAGGGGGGATTGCCCGAAAACCCATATTTGGTACCAGGGCATGTATCCTCCTTATACACAGTATCCCTTATTACAGGTGCTATTACCCATAGAGTTATCCTTAACATAGATGACGATATTATAAGGGTGAAAAACTTATCCTAAACCCCCTCGGGAACAGCTCCCCGAGTTTAATTTTCTTGAATCCGTTATAAATCTCCACCCCCTCGTCCCCGAACTCCCACATCACCTGTCTACAAGCCCCGCATGGATAAACCTCAACGAGCTCCCCATCCTTAGATGCTATCAAAACGACCCCTAAAAGTTTTCTATAACCCTCCGAGACACCTTTGAAAATGGCAACCCTCTCCGCGCAGACCGTTAGTCCATAGGAAGAGTTCTCGATATTTACACCAAAGAATTTCCCAATTGCCCCCTTTTCGTTTTCCATAATGGCGCACGCGGAAACCCTAAATTTTGAATAAGGAGCGTAAGAATTTTCAAGGTTCTTTATCGCCTCTTGCAAAATCTCATCTAAGTTCAAGGTAAAACCCTCCCCTAAACGAAAACCCCAAATCCATATGATAGGAGGAACCCACCAAAAAACCGTAATTTCCCCTCTTTAGCTCAAGCCCCAACCTTGGGAAACCCTCAACATAACCTCCGAAAAGGGAAAAAGAACCAAAATCAAGGGAGGAAGAAAGGAAAAGGTCCCTCTTAAAGATAAATTTTCTACCGTCAGGCGAGTATTTGAAACCAAAATATATGGAAGGTATTCCAAAATCCTTCCCTAACCTAAAATCCACCTCCGGAAACGCAAATTCCTTCCTTCCCGTGTTCCATATTATCGGCGATGTGAAAATGTTGTTTATCCCGAAATACCCCAGAACCTCCCCAAAATATCCAACAAAAGCATCAATTCCCCCTCCGCTTCCCCAAAAATTCAAGAACTTTGCGTAAAAGAAATTGGTTTTAAACCCGTAAGCAAAATTCCCCCTCTCCCATACCATACGTAGGGATAATTTACCCGAAAGGAAATTCGCCCTCCCTATAACCTCCGGTTGATCCGATGTATCGGGCCATGTGGTGAGTAAAACATCCCCGGATCTGTACGCGACCACCTCCAAGCCCACACCCCTAAAGGAAAATATCCCTCCCCCGTAAAAGTCTCCCGGAACTATACCGCTTGAAAGGCCAAAAAGAAAACCGTTGTTCTTCCTTATTCCAAATGGCGTATTATAGAATACTCCCGTCTTTGATGAAAACTCCCTCACATTATAAACAAAATTTACGAACTCAAGGGCAAACATCACTCGTACGCGGATTTTAATACGAAATACACCACATCCTCGTATGATAATCCCATATGCCTTGCCTCTGCTGGGAGATCGGAAAGCTCGGTCATACCGGGTATCGTGTTTATCTCAAGGGTGTATATATCATCGGAAGCTATAAAATCCACCCTTGAAAAACCCTTACAATCCAGTTCCCTGTGCAACCTAAGGGCTATATCCTGAGCCTTTTTGTAAAGTTCTTCGGGGATCTCCGCGGGTATTACAAATTCCGTCTCCCCCTTAGTGTATTTTGCCACAAAGTCATAAAACTCCCTATTTTTCACCCTAAGCTCCAAAATTGGTAATGCGAAGGCTTTCTCCCCGGTTCCCAAAATCCCCACCGTTATCTCCTTACCCTTTATGTATTTTTCAACTAAGGTGTCCCCAAACTTTTCTAAATTCTCCTTCAACGCTTCTTCAAGCTCTTCCGGGTTCTTACATATCTTTGTCCCAACGGAGGAACCCTCCGACCTCGGCTTTATTATCACCGGATATCCAACCCTCGTGGCAAAATTTAAAGCTTCCTCTATATCTCCGTTTTTCCTTATTATTATGAACTCGGGAACCCTTATCCCCAAACCCCTGCAAACGAGCTTGAAGATATACTTGTCCATTCCCACCGCACTTGCCAAAACCCCAGAACCCGTATACGGCACCTTTAGGGTCTCCAAAAATCCCTGAACCGTCCCATCCTCCCCGGGTTTCCCATGCATCATGATAAAGACAAGGTCAGGTGGATCTTGGGAGAGCCTTTTAATGTTCTCCCCGATAAAATCCAAGATCTCCGCCTCTATACCCAGATTCCTAAGGGCCCTCTGTACGTTCTCTGCGGACTTAAAGCTTATTTCCCTCTCCGAGGATTCCCCTCCCGCAAGGATCACTATTCTCTTTCCCAAAAAATCGCTTATATCGTGAAAGCCACCCATTTCTTTATTTCACCGCTTTGAAGGAGCATAAGGACGGAACCCTTAGCCTTAGCTTCCTCTATTGCCCTCCTGTAATCCTCAATGCTCTTTATATCCTTACCGTTGATCTTCAGTATTACATCCCCAGGCTCTATCCCCACTCTCGCCGCTGGACCGTTTGGATCAACGCTCTGCACTATAACCTTTCCCCTTTCCTCCCTCACGGATATTCCTATATCCTTCGTATTTGGGGACCTTTCCTTACTCGGTTGGGCGGAAGCGAATTTGTCCGCAGAACCGAGATTTACGCTGATCACCATCTCTTTCCCATCCCTCAAAACCTTCAACTTAACCTTATCTCCCGGCTTTTTACTTTGAACATACGCCCTAAGCTGTATGGAGTTCTTAACCTCCCTTCCGTCAATTTCAAGTACGAGATCCCCGGACTTTATACCAGCCTTCTCCGCGGGCGAACCCTTCACAACATCCGTCACAATTACCCCTTGAGGTTTCTTGAGTTTAAAGTGTTTGGCTATGTTTTGATCTACATCCTGCATAAAGATCCCAAGATATCCCCTCTCAACCTTCCCCTTCTCTATCAACTGATCCGCGACGTTCTTTGCTATGTTTATCGGAACCGCAAAGCCTATCCCTGAATACTGACCCGTCCTGCTAACTATTGCGGTATTAACCCCCACCACCTCACCCCTAACGTTCACCAAAGGACCACCGGAATTTCCCGGGTTTATCGCTGCGTCGGTCTGAAGGAAATCTTGTATGCTCGGCGCCTCGGGTATCGCCCCTATTGACCTGTGCTTTGCGCTTATTACCCCCACCGTAACCGTTGAGGAGAAACCAAAGGGGCTACCTATCGCTATTACCCAATCCCCAACCCTCAGCTCATCCGAATTCCCGAGCTTGGCAACGGGTAGATCATCCTTACTTTCAAACTTTAAAACCGCTATGTCCGACGAGGGATCTCCACCGACCACCTTTACGTCCTCTATCACCGTCCCATCGTATAGGGTTATCCTTATCCTATCCATACCCTTTATTACGTGGTTGTTGGTCATAACGAAATATGTATTCCCCTTCCTCATAAAGATAAAACCCGAACCCAAGCTACTCCTCTCAAAGCTCCTCGGATGAGGACCGAAGAAAAACTCAAAGAAGGGATCAATGGGAATATTTACCTTCCCCTTACCCTCTATGTTCACCACCGAAGGTAAAACCGCCTCAGCTATGTCCGCAAAGGATGGTATTGAGACCGTTGGTATTTGTTTTTCCTGAACTGCTTTCCCTTTTTCCTGAGCCCTAAGGTTTTCCGTTACGTTTATCCTTGCGCTTATCAAAAGTCCCACAAGCACACCAATAAGCCCTATCCCCAAAATCCCGAAAACCTTCTTCATATCTGTAAATTCTAAAGCTGTAAAAATTTTCCGCTTTATAATACTTACCTATGTTTGAACTTGAGATATTACCCAGGGAAAAAACTGGAACAAAGGCGTCAAAAAGGTACAGGAAGGAGGGTTTTGTCCCCGTTGAAATTTACGGGAGGGGTGAGGAAAACATACACGGTTTGGTTAGGAAATCCGACCTTTTGAAGATCTTACATAAAACCCATGGGGAAGGCGTTGTGCTCAACGGAAAAATAAATGGAAAAACCCTCCCGATAATAATAAAGGATATCCAGACCCATCCCATAACTGAGGAGATCTTGCATCTGGATTTACAAATGATACACGCTGGTGAGGAGATAGAAATTGAGGTTCCCGTCGTAATAGTGGGCGAGGCTCCGGGCGTAAAGGCAGGAGAGGTACTACAAGTTCTGAAGAAAACTTTAACGGTTAAGACTTTACCTGGCAACATTCCCCCGCATATAGAGATAGATGTTTCTAACTTGAACGTTGGGCAAGCTATACAAGTTAAGGACATACAAACTAAGGATTTCAAGATCTTGGATGACCCAGAAACCGTTGTAGTTGTTATTGTAGGAAGTAAAGAAGAGACTCAAGAAACGGGCGAAACAGCTCAGTAAGCGTCGGTCGGATGAAAACCGCGGTTGTAGGGCTTGGAAATGTGGGGTTTGAATACGCCTTTACAAGGCACAATGTGGGGTTTATGGTGGTTGATTACATAGCGGGAAAGGAAAACTTAAAATTTGAGGACTATCCCACAATTTTCCTTGCGGAAAGTAAGAACTTCTATTTGATAAAGCCGAAGCTCTATATGAACAATTCGGGAAAGGCGCTTTTAAGCGCCCCGATACCCGTAAATAAACTCCCCCTATTGGTTATATACGACGATGCGGATCTGATCTTTGGCAAAATAAAATTCAAAATTGGTATAAATTCCGTTCCAAGTCATAAGGGATTGAGGGATATATACGAAAAACTGGGGAGGAGGGACATTATGCGCCTGAGGGTGGGTATATCAAGGCCACAAGGTGTGGATCTTGCTGATTGGGTGCTCTCAGAGTTTTCGGAGGAGGAAAAAGAAAAACTGCCGGAAATATTTGAAAAATGTTATCAGATTGTAAAGCTGGTAGTGTCGGGAAAGGCGGAAGTGTTGTATGGAAGGGGTTTGGGACTATAAAAGTTTAAGTTCCCCAGAATTTAAACCCCTTAGCTCGGAGGAGGAGAGGGAACTGTCCATAAGGGCAAGAAACGGGGATAAGGATGCCCTCGATAGGATAATAAAATCAAACGTAAGGTTTGTGGTTGCCTTGGCAAGGAGGATCCATTTGGTGACTGGGGCACCTTTTGAAGACCTAATAAGCGAGGGCCTTATAACCCTTTATGATGTGTTTAAGAAGTTTGACCCAAACAGGGGAGTTAGGTTCGTGATCTTCGCGGAACCCTACCTTTATAAGGCTATGTATAACTTCGTGAAGTTCCACAACAAGGTCCTCTCCAATATGCCAAAGCTAAAGCATAAGGAACTCGGGGAGATAATAAAGCTATATCAGGAACTCGGGAGAGAGCCAAGCATTGAAGAGATCTCCCAACGTTTGAAAATAGGGAAGAGAAGGGCAAAGAGGATAAAAGAAGCCATAGACTGGAAGATGTTGAAAATAGAGAGCCTTGATAGGGAAATAGACGAGGATCATGAAATTTTTGACACATATTCCAACCTAGCAAAAACGCCCTCGGATTTGGTGGAAGAGGAGTATAGGGAGCTAAAGATGGAGGAAATTGTAAACGCTATATTTGAATCCGACTTCCTTTCCGATAAGGAAAAGCGGGTGATTTGGGAGCATATATTTGAAGGTAAGGACTTAGCCGAGATAGGTAGGGAGATGGGATACAGCAGGGAGTATATCCGCCAGCTTAAAAACTCAGCAATAAAGAAGATAAAGGAGAAATTCCCTAAAATAGAGAGCCTGTTATAACCTTATTAAGGGTCTCCACCAGGGTATTCCGACTATTAGCAAGATCAGGGAAATTACGGTCAGGATCTTCCACAAATTTCCACCCTTCTTTGACCTTGCAAGGGCTATGTGTGAAAATATTAAGGATAGGGTCATGAGGAAGGGGTGCTCCAAAACGAAAAACCTTACGAAAAACTCGTTGGTTTTAAAACCATACAAATAAAGGAAGTTCAGCCATAGTGCCAAACCCAACAAAAACTGTAAGGTTATAAAAATCGCATAAATTCTCAAGGGCTTCACGTTGTTCTTAAGGGCTCCTAAAACCGCAAGGAAACCAAGAGCTAAAACCACCCACCTAAAAAGGTTGTGTAAGGAAAGCAAAATTTCCATCTAAGTTTCTATAAGCTCTACGTTCGCCCTAGGTATCACCACCTCTCGCCCATCCATTAACCTAACCTTTAACACCCTAACCTTTGACTCCGTCTCTATTACTATAGGTTCGTTGGGAAGATCTATTACCGTTCCTATCTCTCCGAAGTAAGGGTCCCTGATGATCCTAACCGTTGTTCCTATGTCAAGGTGTCCGCTTTCGAGTTTGTCATCAACCTCCTCAAAGGGATCCACATCCTTTCGGAATATTATCACCTCAGGCCTTTGAACCCCGGCCCTAATTTGGGTTGCCCCGTTTGCGGAAGCCTTTAATCCCTCAAACTTCTTGAAAAGGTTGAATGTTCTCTCCGCCATAGGCAGATCCCCAAAGCCCTCCGTTATTATCAGGGTAAATGGTACGTTTTCGTTTCCCGTTATGGCGACCCCTATATCGTAACCTACGAACTCCCTTAAAACCCCATCATCTACGGAACCTAAAACCAAGGCTTTTATACCCACCTCCGCCGCTTTATTTATCGCCTCTATGTCCGCAGTCTTTCCCCCCACAACGATTGCCCCCTTAAGGTTTTCGTCTATCCTATCCGATTTGAGGATCTCGTAAGGTGAATCCACAGCCACCTTGATCGTTCCTATCTTCTCTCCTCCTACCCCGAATATACCCTGAACAAGCCCCGCCACCGTCCTAATTATCACCCCCTCCCTCGGTATTACCTCCTCCACCACGCCGTCCAAATAAGCCAAAACCTCAACGGGTATAGGGTTTTCCCTTAAGATCACCTGACCCGTTATTTCCGAAAAGTCCTCCAAATATCCGTCTATGGGAGAGGTAGCCTCCACTTTGAACAAACCAAAGAAAACCCTTGCTCTAGCTATAACCTGACCCTTCTTTATCCTTTCCCCTTTCTTTACAATTAGGGCGTTTTTTAACTCGGAGGGGGAGATCCCAAGCTCCCCCGCTAAGTTCTTGGGGTGCACGGGTCCTGGAAGCAAGGCCCTTGCAACCACATCCTCCGCCTTCACCCTATCGCCCTTATTTACCAAAACGTCTCCCCAAAGGGGAAGTTTCCTCTCCTTCCTTATAACCACCTTCTCGGATACCTTTAAACCGGGCGTGTACGCGTGCGCCATAACGCGTATTTTAAACCGGTTGCCCTTCTCCCAAAACCTCCTCCACGTTTTTGTATATAGCTTCCCTAACCTCCTCTATTCCTATCCTAGAGGTTGCCGGTTCAAAGAAACCTATAACTATGAGCTTGGTTGCGGAGATCTCGTCCAATCCCCTGCTCATTAGGTAGAATAATTTTTCCGGATCTATCGGTCCCACCGTTGCACCATGCGTGGCCCTAACCTGGTTTGCCATGATCTCCAATCCCGGTATTGAATCCGCCCTCGCACCCGGATTTAAGAGCATGGCATGTTCCGAAAGATAGGCGTCCGCAAACTGGGCCTCCCTCTCAATATCTATCAAACCGTACATAACCGCCCTTGAATAATCCTTCAAAACCGCCCTTATGCTTGATTCCCCTTTGGTGTGAGGTGCGGAAAAGTCAAGGTGGGTTGAAATATCAAAATGCTGTTCCCTATGCCCCAAAATAACCTGGACATCCTCTATTTGCGCCTCTTCCCCCAAGGGTTTTATCAGATGCTTGGACATAACGAACTTCCCACCGAACCACGCCCCCACGAGTTGGGATTTACTGTACCTTAAAGATTTGACCGCCCTTTGGGAAAATACCACCGAACCGTACTCAAGGTTATCCAAGACACCTATTTTTACATCCGCCCCCTCATCAACGAATGCCTCCACAACTTCCGTATAAAGCCCATTCCCCTCAACCGAGATCACCACCTCCCCCTTGCTCTCCCTCCTCGCCCTAAGGAGGATATGCAAATGTCCCCTACCTTTGATGTTTGCCTTTATATAAACGGGTTCTTCCGCCTTTACACCTTCCAGAAGATCCACCGTAAGGATCCTATCAAGCTTTGCATAATGCAAGGCTACGAACTTATGGGAATTTATGGGAATAAGCTCCCCTATTTCCCCCTCCTTTACAAAATCCACCTTAACCTTATCCGCCCCCTCAACTACAACCTCAATGTCCCCATCCGTTAAATATTCTTCCTCATTCCACCACTTTAAGGATGTGTATTTGCTTTCGGGAAGTGGTAAGCCCTTATAAATTTCCCAAGCGGTCTTGTTTATGTCTGCTATTCTCATAAGCATCCATTCTAAAGGGGATTCACCCTTATAATACTCACTTCTTGCCCCCATCGTCTAGCCAGGTCCAGGACGCGTGGTTCTCAGCCACGAAACCCGGGTTCAAATCCCGGTGGGGGCGTTTTGCTGGAAAAGATCCTAAAAGATTACGAAAGTTTCAGGGAAGAGATTGTAAGGGAAGGCTACCTGATCGGCGCGGGCTTGAAAGAAGAGCCTGAGTACGAAAAGATATTCTCAAAATACGCATACTTATTTGACCTGAAAACCATAGGGGATGTGATAAAGGAAAAGAACCAACTTCCGGAGGATGCGCCTTCGGAGGACTTTGAGGCTTACGACAGGGTAATTTTCACCCTCCTTGAAGGTTATATCTCCGGGAGATTGGCTAGCCTATACACCGAGATGCAGAAGGTTGAACTTTCAAGGGAAATAGACGGGATCCCCTTCCGGATGATAAACAATATACTGGAAAGGGAGGAAAATAGGGAAAAAAGGAGAAGTTTGAGCAAGAAGGCAAAACCTATAATTGAGGAGCTTACGCAACATAAACTGAAAATAGCAAGGGAAGCCCTTAATATAGCGAGGAAGGAGTTTGGATATCCTAACTTGCTTTCATATTGGTCCGCATCATTAATGGAGGATGTGGCGGGATACTCAAGGAGGATGGAGGAGTTTTTGAAAGGGACGGAAGAGGAATATAGGGAACTTGCGGGGGAGATCTTTGCGGGATATTTGGGGCTAAATTGGGGGGAGGTTGAGAACTTTGATATCCCGTTCTTGATGTCCGGGGTTAAGTTTTCGGATTTTAGTGTGGATGATCCCCTTGGGATCTTAAAGAAAACTTTAAATTTTATAGGCTTAAACCTTGACGAATTTAAAAACCTGCATATAGACCACGAATTCAGGCCCAAGAAATCCCCAAGGGCGTTTTGCGCCCCCATAAGAATACCGGATGAGGTCGTTGTGGTTGTCAAACCTTCCGGTTCCTTTAGCGATATATCCGTACTTTTCCACGAGATGGGGCATGCCTTACACTTCTCAAATATCGCAAGGGATCTTCCCACGGTTTATAGGTTAATGGGAAGGAGTGGAACATCCGAAATTTTTGCCTTTAATTTCCAATATATAGCGGATTCGGAGGGGTGGGTTAGGGAGTTTTTTGGAAAGAATGGGGAATTTTTGAGGTACAGGAGGTTTGCATACCTTTATTTCAGAAGGAGATACGCCGCCAAGGTAATATACGAGACAAAGCTCTTTTCGGGCGATAACTGGGAGGATATCGATCCAAATCTTTACTCGGAGATTTTAACTTCCGCCACGGGTGTCTTCCATCCACCATACAACTACTTTTGGGATTTGGATTTTGGTTTTTATAGCGTGGATTATTCGCAAGCTTGGGAAGCGGAGGAAAACCTAAGGGAATACTTGAAGCACGAGTTCGGGGAGGATTGGTACTTTAACGGGCAAAGCGGGGAATTTTTGAAGGAGCTTTGGAGGACGGGTTTAAAGTTTCCCCCATTAAAGCTTATTTCAAAGCTGAGGTTTTAGTTTCTTTTCCCCTCAAAAAATTTTCTCAAGAGTTTTTCCACCTTATCTCCGAAGGGTCCCCTCCTTACAATCACCCTATGGTTCAACCTAAGGTCAAGGGGTATCTGATATAAAGAGTACGTACCGCCGAACTTTTCGTTAGGTATAGAAAACACTATTTCCCTTATCCTCGCCAAAACTATAGCACCACTACACATAACGCACGGTTCAAGGGTAACATATAGGGTGGAATCCCTTACGTCCTCCGGATCCGCTTTTAGAATCGCCAAGATTTCCGCGTGAAAAAGGGGGTTCTTTGATGTTAAATTGTGAGCCTTTGATATTAACCTATCTCCTTTGACGAGGACCGCCCCAACGGGAACCTCCCCCTTCCTAAACGCCCTCTCAGCTTCGCATATCGCCAAACCCATCCAAAACTCATCCACCCGTATTTTCCGCCTTAACGATCCTGTACCTGTAAATGCTTGAAAGCCTCACCGCCTTATCGTATGTGATCCAATAGAAGGTATCTTTTTTAACCGTCCCCGTCAAAAACCTCTTGTCTCCAAAATCAACCGAATAAACCAAATTCCCATCGTAAAGGTACCTTATGTCCTTCAGCGTCAAAACCCACATCGTATCTCCCTTTGTCCCCACGGAAACCACCCTGTTGTTTATCACCGCCTTTCCGGGACCTGTGGGGATCATCTGCGGTTCCCCAAAACTCACCTTCCTTACAAGGTTCCCGGTATTCAGGTCGTATATCTCCAATGTATCCAATGCTTCGGAGAGGGAGTAAACTTTATCCTTTATCACCGCCACGAACTTCTTGAAGTTATATTTTCCCGAATATTTTTTAAATTCCTCGTAATATTCTCTTAGGTTCTTGAACTTTGGAGCGGAATTTATAAGCTCCCCCGTTTTTGAGCAAACTCCAAAGTAAAGATGGGGGGGTACAGGCTTTCCAATAAAGGCATCCTTGAGGGCAACAAAGGTGTACCAATCCGTATAAACAGTATCTGGAATATCAACGGAAGTTACGTTCTCCCCATTTAAAACCTTTAAGATCTTAAAATCCCTGGCGGGTCCCCCCCTCGTTGTTTTCTGCTCCTCAACGAAAACCCATATTCCACCCTCCGGATCCGATGCTATATCCCTGACCTGCCTGCCCCTTATACTGTACTCCCAAACCTTTTGACCCACTGGCATACTTATTGCAAGGAGCCTAAATTCACCTATGTTTCCCCCTCCCGCCATCAAAACCACCATCTCGTTGGGTTTTTTCTCGTCAAAAACCACCTTCAGGGGGAAGAAGCCCCTCATATACTCCGAGGGTTCTGGTATGTGCATAAAGTCCGTGGGAACCTGCGGTGCGCATCCGAAATATAGCCCAAGCGTAATAAACAAAATCTTACGCATTACGAATATTATAAACCCGTTCAACTTTAAAATCCCCAAGCCTTGAAGGTGGTTGATCTCAAAGGGGTTTCAAAGTTTTACGGGGATTACGAAATTTTGAGAGATGTTTCCCTCACCGTCAACAAGGGCGATTTTGTGGTGATATACGGCGAGGTTGGGGCAGGGAAAAGCACATTACTTAAACTCGTTTATTTTCAGGATTTCCCGGACAAAGGTTCCGTTGAGGTTCTATCCCTTAACTCGGATTTGGCGAGGAAGAGGAAGGGTAAGGTCCAAGAGGTTAGAAAAAAGATCGGTATTATCACACAGGAACCCATTTTCATCAACGAGATGAACTGTCTTGAAAATATAATTCTCGTTTTGGAAGCTTTGGGTTTCAACAGGAAGATAGCTGAAAATAGAGCCATAGAGGCACTTGAGAGGGTTGGTATGTTAAGTTATGCAAAGAAGTTCCCTTACGAACTCTCCGCGGGTCAAAGGCAGAAAATATCAATAGCAAGGGCGATAGCGAAGGACCCAGTTTTGCTCATCGCCGACGACCCAACCTTAGGCCTTGACGACAGATCCTCTTACGAGATTGAGCAACTGATATTATCCCTAAACGAGATGGGTACGACGGTAATTTGGGGGGCAAACAGGGTTCCCCAGAACGCGACGAAAGTATCAAGGATCTATCGCCTGAAGGATGGCATATTGGAAGAAGTTAGGTAGTTTATTTTTCTTGATCTTCCTTTCTTGCTCCGACTTTGTTATGAGCGTAAGGTGTAGGGAGGTTGATACGCTTAGGGTTCTTGAGGGGGATATAATCAGGTTGAAAGATAGGTGTTTCTTCGTTGAAATAGATAAAGGGGCGAATGTAAGGGAGCTGGAGGTTGATATGGGGAAGATAATAAATTATGGAAAGGTCGGCAGGATGTTTTTAGGTGTCGGTGAGGTTGAAAATAGGGGGGAAATAAGGAGTGTAGAGGTGGGAACGGGAAAGTTTAGAAACTTCGGGCAAATTGATAGCCTTAAATTGGGGATGGGGGAACTGGAGAATGGGGGTTTTATTAAGTTTGCGGATTTGGGAGTTGGAAGAGCCCTAAATTATGGTAAAATGATAAGATTATCCATTGGTGTTGGTAGGGGGGAAAACAAAGGTTCTTTGGATTCTTTGAAGGTGGGCTTGAGGTTTTAAAATCCCAGCTCAAGCTCCCTAATGAAGGCTAGGTTTTCCCTCCAATCCTTCTTAACCCTCACCCAAAGCTCCAAATATACCTTCTTCCCCAATATTGCCTCTATCTCTTTCCTCGCCTCCGTACCCACCCTTTTAAGGGCTTGCCCCCCCTTACCTATCAATATCCCCTTCTGGGACTCCCTCTCTACGAATATCACCGCCCTAATGTAAATCGGATCCCCCTCTTTAAACTCCTCAACCTTCACCGCGGTGGAGTAAGGTATCTCCTGCCTATAATGCAGGAAGATCTTTTCCCTGATTATCTCCGCAACTATAAAACGTAGGGGCTTGTCCGTAAGCTGATCCGTAGGGTAAAAGGGTTCCCCTTCGGGTAGGTGCTTCTTTATCTCTTCAAGTAGTATATCAAGCCCGTCATTCTTCAGGGCGCTTATAGGAACGTACGCGGAGAAATCGTAGAGTCTTGAGTACGCATCCATTATCGGAAGTAGGGTGTTTTTATGAACGGTATCTATCTTGTTAATAGCCAAAATTACCGGAGTTTTCTTTTCTTTGGTCGCTTCCTTGATCTTTTCCGCTATATCCTCCTCCAATTCCGTTGGCATAACGGGTTCAACCACCCAAACCACCACATCCGCATCTCTTATTGACTCCACCGCTTCCTTTATCATATAATCGTGCAAAGCGTACATACTCTTCTTGAAGATCCCTGGAGTATCAAGGAGGAGAATTTGTGCATCCTCCTCGTTTATTATCCCAAGGATCTTGCACCTTGTGGTTTGGGGTTTTGGACTTACAGCCGCGAGCTTGAACTTCAGAAGGGTATTCACCAAAGTGGATTTTCCAACGTTTGGCCTACCTATTACCGCAACGTATCCCACCTTCACAGTTTCAAAATTCTAAGGTTGTATAAAGTACCCTTTAAGCTCCTTTTGTAGCCATTTTGTGGGAAAGCCCCCCGTTGTATCCCTTAAATCTATCTCCAACCTCCTCCCTATCCCTTTATATGGGATCCAGAAGAAATATGATGGGAGAGTTAAAGTAGCTCCGCTTCCTAGTCCGTCCGCATAAACCACCTTTACATTTAACTCGTACTTTACCTTCTGGGCGCACATACCCATTATTGCGATCGTATCGTTTAAAACCTCAGCATGAAGTTTGTAAGCGATCGTGTCTGGTTGGGAACCCCCAATATAGTTTGCTGGAGGAAGGGTATCCCAGGGTGTATCCCACCTCAATGGGTATATTAGCGGATATATGCCAAAGGGAGCCTTGAGGTCTATGAGTATTACGGTGGTATCCGTCGGGGGCTTAAAGTTGTATTTGATGTTCAATATTAAGGAATCACCCCTGATGAATACAAAAAAGGTATCCTCGTATCCGTTGTAAGGTCCCCCGTAATATTTCGTTATCCACGTGCTGTCATTTACAACCCTTGTTGTCTCCGCCCATGCGGTTATCGTGTCCCTGACGCCCGTGGTATCGCCGTTTAAAGATGAGCCTTTTATCACTTCATAAGCCCACCAGGAGCCCGGAGTGTTAGGGAAATATCCGGATCTTCCGTTATCCGGACAATATTCTGCAACTGGCGTTGAACAGGTGTCGCATTGGGGGGGATTACTATCAAGGGGGGGAAGGGGTTTTGTGCAAGATTGAATTACGATAAACAGGGTAAAAAATCCTAAAACCGCTAACCTCCCCATCCTTCAATTTTAAGGTAGAAACAGCATTCCAAAAAGCTCGTTAAGGAGCTTCAAATTTTCGTAAAATTTTCCGTAAGATGGTAGCCATTTTAGGAAGTTTTCGTCCCCCTCCGGCAGGGAAACCCCGAGGACATCAGCCCTTATCCCCTCCCTCCTTAATATTTTCTTTATCCTCCTTATGTGATAATCGGAGCTAACAATCACGAGATTTCCCTTTAAACCCCTTAAAAACTTCACGTTTTCGTAAGTGTTCCTACTTAAGGAATCGTAAATTGAGACTTCGCACCCCAAGGTTTTTGCAACTTCCCCCATAAACTTCGCCTCCCTTTTGTATCCTGAAACCACGAGAGGGCACCCGAGATCCCTTGAAATCCTGCAACCCTCCATTACCCTCCTAATGCCCTCATCCGATACCCCCGCTCCAAATACTACAACATAAGAACACCCCCTTACCTCGTCCCCCCTTTCAAAAACTGCGGGTTTTAATATTATCGTACCCACCTCGCTTGATAGGATAAATAGGAAGATGGCCGAGGCTATTCCCAGAATAAAACCCGATTTCTTTCTTGAAAGGAAAGCCAAAAAAATGAGGATCAGTACGAATATTCCGGGGGGAAAGAAAAGGGCCTTCAGGGTTTTGTAGAAGAAGAATCCCATCCGTAAAGATTTAAAACCTCAAGGGCTATTTCCCTGAAAATCGGCGCCGCCGCCAAACCCCCGGTTCTAAAATTCTCCGGCTCATCCACGAGGACGTAAATTATATACTTCGGATTTTCCACGGGGAAAAACCCTATGAAGGATGCTAAGGTTTTATCTTCGCTGTATCTTCCGGTTTTTGGATCTATCTTTTGGGCGGTTCCCGTTTTCCCGGCTACCTTTATACCCTCTATCTTTGCCATCCTACCCGTACCGCTATCCACAACAGCAGTTAAAAGCTCCTTTAAAATCTTAAATGTCTCCTTCCTGGCTATCACCCTTGATGGGTTTGTTCTTGGAGTATCGCTCCTTAAGAGCGTGGGATATACGTATTTCCCATCGTTCGCTATGGCGATATAAGCCCTGAGGACCTGTATGGGATTTACTAAAATACCCTGACCTATTGCGACGTTTGCCAGTTTTATCCTCCTCCACTTTGAAGGTTTTTCAAGCCTCGGTATATCCTCATATAGCCCTATATCCGCCCCCTCCCCAAAGCCGTAAAGTAAAGCCCTTCTGTAAAGCCCATTCTTTGAAATTCTGTCCATCATTAAGGCAAGTTTTGACGCGCAGGCGTTTGAAGACTTAACCACCGCCCAAAACCAGCTATCCTTATCCCCAAGTGGGATCATATCCTTTATTGTTATTCCATCTATCACGATGTATCCCTTGTTTTCCCCACACCTTTCCTCAAGCTTTAAACCCCTTTCCAAAGCCTCGGTATATACCACTATTTTGAAGGTTGAACCCGGTTCATAAAGGAGGATCCTGTCGGAGTACATTGAACCCAATGAGGTCATGGCGAGGATCTCGCCCGTATTCACTTTCCCCACAATCGCCAAAGCTCCCTTTGCGTTTAAACTCGAAACCCGATTCTTCAATATCCCATAAACCCTCCTCTGAAGGAGCCCATCAATTGAAAGTACTATATCCCTCCCATCCGCCCTCTCTTCCCTAAGGTTAAATATGCTTCTGGGTGCGAGAAATACCCTACCATCCGCATATCTTAGGAATTTAATTTCCGTGGTTTTTGGCGCTAGGATGCTGTCAAAGGCGTACTCAACCCCCGACAATCCGTAAATTCCGTTAGTTTTCCCTATTAACCTCACGCATGGCTCCCCGCAGGGTAGGTACCTCTTATTAAACTGTAAAGATTTAAAAACCCCATTCACCTTTATTTTATCCCAGAGGAAGGGTGAAAGCCCCGTTATCCTCTCCCCCACCTTAAACCTGTTTATGTTTATCCCGAACCTTGAGAGAAGAACTGAATCCTTAAAACTCAACGTATCTATAACCTGTAAAGTTAGCCCCTCGCCGGTGAAAGCCAAGGGCCTTCCGAACCTATCGTATATCGTCCCCCTCTTCCCCGGCACCTTAACCGTTAAAACATGCTGTTTCTCCGATAAGGTCCTGTAAGGTTCGGGTTTTGATAGGATAAAGTAGAAGTGATAAGATAGGGCTATGAGGGGGAGGGAGATTAAAAGGAGCTTTGCAATCAGGAAATTCCTCAACATCAGGGGTTAAAATCTTCGGTTATAACGGTTATAAGCGCCTTCTTTCCCGGCGCTATCTCCCCAAACTCCCTTTCCCCCAAAATCTCCGCCCCCGCGGTGGTGTACCTATATAGAGCCTCTTCCAATCCAAGCCTCTCTTCCTTTATAGGGTGGTGGAGGGCGCCCAAGAGTCCGTAAATCGGTCCGGGGGGCATAGTATCCGAACCAAAAGCATAGTTTGCCTTTAGGTTTTCAAGAAGCCTGAACCTGTTTCCCCAAAAGAAAACCTCCCCCAACGCTCTATGGTACAAACCCCCAATTTCCCCCCATCTCCTTACGAAGTTTGGCTGAAGGGAAAGCTTTACCCCCATATCCGCCGCCATCTTGTAATGTTCCTCCCTTGGAAACTCAAAGTGCTCTATCCTGTGAATTTCTGGCTTTTTGGACCTTTTCAAAACCCTAAGAGCTTGATCTATGGCGAGGTCCCCTATGGCGTGCCACCATACCCTCAAATTCAAACTTTCCGCAGTTTTCATTATTTTTTCCAGTTCCTCATCGGATTTTAATAGTTTTCCGTTTCCGCCATCCGTATATCCCCTTGAGAAGGCCGCGGTCCTTGCCCCAACGGATCCATCCAAAAACTCCTTTATTCCAACTACCCTAAAATTCTCACTCTCGTACTTTATAATTTCCTTCGCCTCATCAATTTGGTTAAAATAAACCGCCACCCTCCACCTAATTTTCAACATTCCCGTCCTATCCATCTCAACGAGCTTCCTGAGGTATCTTATTGATGCGTTTTCCCCAACTACCCATATACCCATAGATATAAGTAGATCCTCCGCCCTTGTTATCGCATCCTCTATCTCCTCCTCACCCGGTGGAAAGTACTTTGATAGGGATAATGGTAGATCCTCAACGGCTAAACCAGTTTCCTCGTTTAGGTTTGGGATCTCCCCGAACCTTTCCTTAAGAATTTTTATTGCGCTCGTGTTTAAAACCGCCTTGTGCCCGCAAACCCTCCTTACAACGAGGGGCCTTTCCGTGATCCGGTCCAGATCCTCCCTCGTCAAGCTCCTTTCCCACTTTGAATCGTCAAAACCCTCCATTATTATCACATTATGCGGAACTTTCTCAACGTTTTCCGCTATGAAATCCAAGGCGGATTTTAGATCCCCTATACCGTCAAGCCTGGGCCTTGTAAGGCTGAGGGAGTAGGGAAGGTAATGGGCATGGGTATCCACAAAGGATGGGATGAGGATCCCCGGGATCTGTGCTCTTTCGTTCGTAACCTCCACCTTCCTTATATAACCCTCCTCCATCTCCACCCTAACGTTTTTCAGTATTTTTCTTCCAATTAACGCCTTTGCGAATACCATTTTATCTCCTCAAGGGCTTCGGGATTTAAGAGGGAGGATGTATCCCCCAAGGGCTCACCCAAATAAGCGTTCCTTATCAACCTCCTCATAATCTTCGCGTTCCTCGTTTTTGGTAGGGATCTTACGAATATTATCTCCTTCGGGACAAAAGCCTTTCCCATCTCCTTAACAAAAAGCTCCTCTATCTCCCTCTTAACTTTCTCCTTATCCTCAACCTCCTCCTTCAAAACCGCAAAAACCACTATGCTTTGACCCTTAACCTCATCTGGTACTCCAATTGCCGCGCTTTCCAAAACCTCCGGATGCCTGTTCGCTATAGCCTCTATCTCACTGGGTCCTACCCTCTTTCCCGCCACCTTTATTGTATCATCCGCCCTACCAAGGATATACCAGAACCCATCCTCATCCACCAAAACCAGATCCCCATGATACCAAATACCCTCCCACTTGCTCCAGTAAGTCTCTAAGTATCTCTCCCTGTCCTTCCAGAAACCCCTCGTCATTCCCGGATTTAAATTCTTCACCCCCAGAAGGGCAACCTCCCCAATTACCTCCTTCCCCTCATCGTTTAACGCCACCGCATAAACTCCAGGAACTGGGGTATTGAAGGAGGTGGGTTTTATGGGTTTTATGACCACGCAACCTAAAATCCCACCCGAAATCTCCGTACCGCCAGAATAATTTATTATGGGTTTTTTGCCCTTCAGGACGTTTTCAAACGTCCAACGCCAGGATTTCGGATCCCAAGGTTCCCCGGTTGAACCCACCATCCTTAGGTTTTCCATCCCATAATTCTTAGCGCTTTCGTCGGACATAATAGACCTTATTAGTGTTGGGGTTATCCCGAGTATGGTTATACCGTGCCTTTCCACCATCTCCCAAAGCCTTGAGGGTTTCGGATAAGTCGGTATCCCCTCAAACATAAACATCGTTGAGGAGTTTATTAAGGATCCTCCTATGAGCCAAGGTCCCATCATCCAGCCTATATCCGTCATCCAGGTTATTACGTCGTTCTCCTTTATGTCAAAAAGGTGAAACATATCCTGGGCGGCCTTTATCATAAATCCGGCGTGGGTATGTAAAGCCCCCTTTGGCCTCCCCGTCGTTCCAGAGGTATAAATGATCATAAAGGGATGCTCGGGATCAAAGGGTGGAGCCTTAAATTCATCGCTTGCCCTTTCCGTTAACTTTTGATAATCCTCCTCAATACCCACAAGTTCGGTCTTATCCCTCCTAATAACTATAACCTTCTTTAATGTCGGGATCTCCGCGTAAGTCTCCCTTAAAACCCCCAGCATATTCACCTTTTCTCCCTTCCTCCTTGAGAAATCCACCGTTATCACCACCTTAGCCTCCGCATCCTTCAACCTCGTAATTATCGGATTTGGACCAAAGCCGGAAAATAGGGGTACAGCTATCGCCCCTATCCTTGAGATGGCAAGTAGGGATATGGCAGTTTCGGGTATGAATGGCAAGAAGATCCCCACCGCATCCCCCTCCTTTATCCCAATATCCCTCAATACATTGGATAGCCTATTAACTTCCCTCAAAAGATCGCCATAAGTGTATTTCCTCACCTCACCGTCCTCACCTTCCCATATTAGAGCCAACTTATCCGCAGGGTTCCTATCAAGGGCGTTATATGTCCAGTTAAGCTTCCCACCCACAAACCACTTCGGCCAAGGTTTCCCCTCCGAAGTATCCAAAACCCTATGATACTTCTCAAACCAAACGAAATTTACCTCCTCAAAGAAGGAAGACCAAAACCACTCATAGTCGTAAAACGACCTTTGAAGGAATTCTCCATAATCCCCTATGCCATACTTTCTCATATGCTTATACACGTTTGAGTTTTCTATCCATTCATCGCTTGGCACCCACATAGCGAAAATTTTAACACCGACAAATTTCTTAATTAAAACATTACCTTCCCCTTGTTCTACCTTCGTTCGTTGATGGGGGAAAGGGTAGGGTTCAAAAAATTCAATACTGACGGGCGTTCGTCGATCCCCCAGGGTTTTACCTCCAACCGGCGATAGATGGGTTTATAATATCAAGTTTAATATCAAGTTCGGTATGTTAGGTGAGTGTGAGTGAGGTCAAGGAAACCCTTATGGTTATTGGGAATTTTGGAGGTGGGAAGAAAAAGGGACAAGGGCAGGTTTATTACGTTCCTATAAGGGATTGAAACGATCATCAACTACGACATAATAAAGAAGTTTCTCTGGGTTTATTACGTTCCTATAAGGGATTGAAACACAATATAAACAAAATAAACGGCGCATCCCCCATAAGCGTTTATTACGTTCCTAAAAGGAATTAAAGCAAATTTCAACTTTATAATACCTTCTTGTGAAAGTTGAAATCGGGGATTTGATAGATGCGGTTTTGCAAAATTTTGAGGTGGATGAGGAAGAATTAAAACTTCAGGACCCCATAGAACTCACAATAAAAATTATCCTTGAAAATCAGGCGCCAAATCAGAAGTCGGTGGAAACCGCCTTAAAAAACCTAAAAACCCAGTTTTCGGGTTGGGAAGAAGTTCTAAATGCTCCCGATTGGAAGGTTGCCATGGCAATAAGGGATGTGGGATACTCAAACTTGAAGACGACTTACATAAAGAACTTCCTAAGGTTCTGCGCCCAGCACAATTGGGACCTATACTGGATGAAAAACCTTTCCGTAAACGAGGCTTACGAGATCTTATCAAAAATCCAAAAGATACCCTCAAAGGAAATAAGGTATATCTTAGCGTTTGGTATAAGTATGCCCGCTTTTCCAACCGACCAGCATGTGAAGAGGGCTATAAGGAGGTTGGGGGTTTTGGGAAACAGTGCCACCGAAGAGCAAATAAGCAAATATTTTGAAAGCCTAAAGGATATAGACCACAGGAAGCTTTACGTAGCATTTAGGAAACTTGCGGATAAGATTTGTATGGCTAGGAAACCAAAGTGTTTGATTTGCCCAGTTTCCTCGTATTGCCATTCCGTAAGCCCATCCGTTGAATACATTAAGGTAAGGAAGTGAAAGTTAGGAACTTCACCATAATTGCTCATATAGATCACGGGAAATCTACTTTGGCGGACCGTTTTATTGAGATCTCTGGCGCAATAAGGCCCGAGAAGCATCAGGAGCAACTTTTGGACAGCATGGATTTGGAGAGGGAGAAGGGTATAACGATAAAGATGCATCCCGTTAGGTTAAACATGGGGGAATATATCTTCCATCTTATAGATACGCCCGGACATGTGGATTTCTCTTATGAGGTTTCAAGGAGCCTCGCCGCGGTTGAAGGTGCTATACTCCTCGTTGATGCGTCGCAGGGGGTGGAAGCGCAGACAATATCAAATTTGTACTTAGCCCTTGAACAGGATCTTGAGATCATTCCCGTAATAAACAAAATAGACCTACCCAACGCGAACATAGAGGGAACCGCAAAACAGCTTAGGGAACTTTTGGGAAACGTGGAGCCGGTTTTAATTTCCGCCAAAACTGGGCAAGGTGTTCCCGAACTCATAGAAAGGATAATTAAGGATATACCACCACCTAGGATCCTAAGCGATGAACCTCTATGTTTGGTGTTTGATGCGGTTTGGGACGATCATAGGGGGGCAATACCCTTTGTAAGGGTTTTCGGTGGGGAAATAAAGAAGGGGGATAGGATAGAGTTCGTCTCATCTTCGGAAGTCTTTGAAGTTTTGGAGGTGGGTTATATACTTCCGCCAAAGAGGTTTGTTCCTGCGGATAAGCTGAGGGCAGGGGATGTAGGTTATATAGTGGCTAACATAAGGGATATCAGAAGCGCCAGGGTAGGGGATACGATAAGGTTGGAGGGTAGCAAGGTTCCACCCCTTCCGGGATATAAAGAGCCCAAGCCTATGGTTTGGGCTGGTATATACCCCATAAACAACGAGAATTATAACCTCCTTGCAAAGGCAATAGAGAGGCTAAGGCTCAACGATTCGGCTATAACCGTAAGCCCCGCCTACTCGCCCGCCTTGGGACCCGGATTTAAGTGCGGTTTTCTCGGATTACTTCACCTTGAGATCGTTAAGGAGAGGTTGAGGAGGGAATTTAACGTGGATGTGGTTATAACAACCCCCACAGTTGAATACAAGGTTATACATAGGGATGGGAGGGAGGAGATAATCACAAACCCTACGGATTTCCCAGACTATTACGAAAAAGCCTTTGAACCTTACGTAAAACTCCAAATTTTAACGCCTCCGGATTACATAGGTCCCATAATGCAGATGGTGATCTCAAGGAGGGGTAAGCAGGTTGGTTTCCAATATCTTGGGGGAAAGGTGGTTATAATGGAATTTGAAATCCCACTTTCCGAGATCCTTTACGATTTCTTTGATACCCTTAAATCTATAAGCAGGGGATACGCATCCATGGATTACGAGCTGATAGGTTGGAGGGAGGGAGACCTCGTAAGGCTTGACATACTCTTGAACGGAGAAAAGGTTGATGCCTTCGGCGTCGTTGTACCGAGGGAGAAGGCATATTATGTTGGAAGGAGGCTCGTTGAAAAGCTCAGGGGGCTAATACCCAGGCAACTCTTTGAAGTGAATATACAGGCTGCGATATCAAAAAGGGTGATAGCGAAGGAGAGGATACCACCAATAAGGAAGGATGTGACCGCGAAGTGTTATGGTGGAGATGTGACGAGGAAGAGGAAACTTTTGGAAAAGCAAAAGGAAGGTAAAAAGAAACTTAAGCAGATAGGTAAGGTTGAGGTTCCCCAGGAAGCCTTCATGGCCCTCCTTTCCTCCGAAAAGGTTAAGGAGAATGATTGAAAACTTTTTTCGTGCCCTATGGATTCTTACCCTCCTTTTTATCCTCGCCAACTTCTCCATCAAAAGGGAGATAAAACCCACGGTTCTTTTGGATAAATCTTTTAGCTCAAGGGCGATCTTTGAAGACCTTGAAGCTTACGAGGATGCGTTTTCAAGGAAAGGGTTCAGGGTTGTAAGCTTTGGATCGGATAGTTTAAGCGATATTGGTGGGGAGATAGGGAAGGCGGATTGCCCTTGCATCCTTATAAGCGATGGGCTAAACAACTCCCCAAACGACCCCATCTCCGCCAGCATAGGAAAACCCATATATATCCTTATACCCAAATACAAGGAACCCCCCGTTCTTATAAGTGAGGTAAGATTAAGGAATCCCCCAAGAATCGGGGAATTTGAGGAAATCAAAATATCCCTAACCTCCGAACTGAACGATAGCATCACGCTATATTTCAACCGTAAGAAGTATTCAAGTTTCGCCAAGTCTTCCGCCACCTTTAGGTTGGGACCCTTTTCCGAAAGGGACACGATATCAATAAAAATTAGAGGGGATTCCATAAGGTTTTACACTTATTCGCCGAAGGAGGGGAAAACCGCGTTTGTAATTTATAAGTTATCCCCCTTCGTTAGGTTTTTGAGGGGGAAGTTTCCAGATGCCGAAATTCTTAAGGAGGAACCGAAGGGAAATTACAACCTCCTGATCCTCATATCTCCGAGAAAAATAGACTTTAATAAACCTTCTGTGGTTTTCGTGGATGAGAATACGGAAGGGTTTAGGAAAAGGGTGGGGGAGTTTTTCCTGAGGGGAGATCTCCCGCCCCTAAGGGAGATCTATGAGCCAACCTTTAAACCGGACAAAATATACGAAAGATTTGAGAATTTACCTATAATCGCGTTAAAGGG
Organism: Candidatus Caldipriscus sp.; assembly: GCA_049414445.1. GTDB lineage: Bacteria > Hydrothermota > Hydrothermia > LBFQ01 > LBFQ01 > Caldipriscus. The sequence goes on from JBMSAP010000038.1 coordinate 30,817, forward strand.
TAAGAGCCTTTTGGTGTTATCGCCGGACCTTTGGAAAGTTTGGCTTGCGGATGGAGAATACTTTAAGAGGTTCTCGGAGTATTTGGATGAAAACTTTAAGGTTTTCGTTGAAGTTTTTACGGAAAGGGTGGTATATTTTCTTGGGGATGTTGCGGAGGTTTTCATATCCGGATATGGCTTTGATGCCTTCTCAATAAACGGAAGGAAATTCCCCTTTGAGGGTTTTCACACTTACAGGTTTGCGGTAAAGGATACCGGTGAAATCTCCTTAAAATTTGAGTTTTTCAGGAAGGGAGATAAAATTTCCACAAGAACCCTAAAAATTTATGGATTGCCCTATGTATCGGAGAAGAGAAGACTCGGGGTTGATACAAACCTCCTGAAAAATTTGGCGCAAGTTTCCGGCGGAAGGATCCTTAAAGACACTTCCGAAGCCTTTAACCTAAAATTTTATAAAAAAATATACATATCTGATTTTTATCCCATCTTCCTTCTCACATTCCTGTTTATGCTCCTTGATTGGGGAATAAGGAGGTACAGGGGGAAGGTATGAGGGTTTTAGCTTTTGTACCGTTGGGTCCCCCATACGCGGGTCCGGAGGTTTCAAACTCAATACTCTTAAAGGATTGCCCATACGAGCTTATCAAAATAAACACATCCTTTCAGAGGAATAACGCCGATAAGGGAAAGATAACCCTAAGGGCGATCCTTTCTTACTTGAGAAACATATTGAGGTTAATTTGGGCTCTATTCCGCTTTAGGTCGGAGGTATTTTATTACAACATTAGCGCCACACCTCTTGGTGCAATAAAAGATTTTGTGGTTATAAGCCTCGTAAGGCCCTTCGTTTGGAGGGTGGTAGTACATATGAGGGGGGGACACTTTGGAAGGTTTTACCGATCCTCAAATCCAATAATTAAGCTTTTGGTGAGGTGGTACCTTTTAAAGTGCGATAGGTTAATAGTCCAATCCGAAAACTTGAAGGAACAGTTTTTTAATATATTCCCGAAAAGCAGGATATTCGTCGTTCCGAATCCGGCAAGCGTTGAATTTTTTCATCTAAAGCCAAACCTAAAGGGTAAGGATATCCTTTTCGTGGGGCATCTTTCAAAGGCGAAGGGTTGGACGGACCTTTTAAAGGTTTTACCCGAGGTTTTAAAAATTCATCAGGATGCGAGGGTTATAGCGGTAGGAAGCAAGATAAAGAAGGAGACAAACATCCTTTGGCTTAAAAATGAGGATCCAGACGAAGTTTTTGAGGAATACATAAGGAAAAATTACCTTGAGGATAGATTTGAGTTTTACGAGAACATTTACCGCAAGGAAAAGGTTGAAATTTTTAAAAGGGCTTCCCTTTTTGTTTTACCTTCATACTCGGAGGGTTTCTCTATGGCGGTTCTTGAAGCTATGGCCTGCGGTCTTCCCGTAATCTCAACAAACGTGGGAGCGATCCCCGAATTTTTACCGAAAGAAAACCCAATTCTTGAGCCTGGAGATTTGGAGGGTCTAAAGGGGGCAATATTGAAACTTCTGAACGATGAAAGCTTGAGGCTTAAACTTTCAAAAATTAACAGGGAAAAGGCAAGGGAATTTGAGGAAGATAAAGTGAGAAAAAGGTTTTGGGAGGTCATAATCGGGAGATGATAATATTTACAAGCGTTCGTCGATGTGGGGGGTGTTGATGGGGGAAAGGGAGGGATTGAAAGGGTAGGGTTTAAAAAATTCAATATTGATGGGCGAAAAAGGGTATATTTTCTTTGCCCTGATTTTATTGAGGGTTTTGGAA